>JAFTIK010000094.1 GCA_017456945.1 Clostridia bacterium | reverse complement strand
GTACGAAGACCAAAGTTAACATCGAATTCGGTATGGAAAAAATCGCTCTTCCCGCTGACAAGGCTAAACTTATCGTTAACCTTGACAAATATCTCAACACCGACAGAGAAATCATTTTCGGTATCAGACCTGAAGATCTTCATGACGACGCTGCTATGGTTGCAGAAAAGAAGAACCCCGTTATCGAAGTTAAAGTTGACGTTGTTGAAGCGCTCGGCGCAGAAACCTTGCTTTACTGCAAGACTAGATCTGAAGAAGCTAAAGGCGAAGAAAGCATTAAGAGTATCGTAGACGACGTATCTAACCTTACCGCTAAGGTTGACGCTCGTTCTGCTACCAAAGCAGGCGATATTGCTAAAATCGTTATCGACATCGCTCGTTGCCACTTGTTCGATAAAGAAACGGAAATCACCATTCTTGCTCGTAACGAAGAAAACAAAGCAGATATCGAAGCTTTGCAAGCAAAGAGAGAAGCTGAAGAAGCAGAAAAGGCTGCTCAAGCTGCTGCTAAACTTGCAGAAGAAGAAGCAAAGGCTGCCGCTGAAGCTGAAAAGCAAAGAATTAAAATGGAAAAGAAATTAGCAAAGAAAAATGCTAAAAACGTTACCGAAGCAGAAGCGCCTGCTGAAGAAAAAACCGAAGAATAATTCCATTGAAAATTAAAATTAAAAAGCACTCGAAAGAGTGCTTTTTTTTTTGCTATTTTACTAGTTTATCTTTTGGCTTTCCAAACGGATTTTGTCGTTGATTTTTTTCATTACGGCAACGGGTATTTTTATAACTTTTCTATCAAATGTCGTAAGTCCGTTAATTTCTTCTTCAACGTCTGAAACTTGGGTGTAAATGCAGGCTGAAAGCCCTTTTTCAATCAACGGTAAGAGTTTGTTTAGATATAATTTTTCAATCGCCTTAACAAGCGATTCTTGCGTTTTGAACTTTTTATAACCGAATTCCTTTTGGGTGTTGAAAACGTGCCCGTCAACTTTCATAGAATATCCGCCGAACTCGCTTAACACAACGGGGCGTGGGTCTTTTGGAACTTTTAGCGGGGTATAATAGGTGTGCATACTTAGTAGAGTAGTTTCGTTTTTGCCTTGGTCGTGCCAACCGCTAACGGAATCTATAATTCTCGAGCTATCAAGTTCTTTTACTTTTTCGGTAAATTTAGCCGAATCAAACTGCCCCCAACCTTCGTTAAATATTACCCAAGCGCAAATTGAAACGCAGTTGTAAAGTTGGTTAACCGTTCTAGTAACGCACTCGGTAAATTCCTTTCTGCCACGCTCGTTTTCACGCGCGAAGTACTTATAATCGTTATCCTTGTGCTTAAAACCTAAAAAGGGAAAGGCTGCAACGTGCATAAAGGAATATTCTTCACCACCGCTTACGAAGTCTTGCCAAACGGCAAGCCCAAGCCTATCGCAATGGTAGTACCAACGCATAGGCTCTATTTTTATATGCTTTCTAACCGTGTTAAAGCCCATATCTTTCAGCATAGTCAACTCGTCGATAATCGCCTTATCCGACGGGTAGGTAAGTAGCCCGTCTGACCAGTATCCTTGGTCTAGCACGCCGTTATAAAAATAAGGTTTTCCGTTAAGCTGAAGTCTAGCCTTGCCTTTTTTGTCTTTAACTATTCCGAACGAGCGAACGCCGAAATATGAGCTTAGTTTATCACCCGATAGGTTGGTAATTGTAAAATTGTAAAGTTTAGGGCTTTCTGGCGACCACAACTCGAACGGGTAAGAAAGGGTGATTTTGTCAATATATTCGCTCTTAATAATCTCTTTTTCCCCGTCGTAAACGGTTATCGTTTGGCTTTCGCCTTGGGAATTAGAGTTTATTGTTACCATTAACGCTTGCGCATCCGTTGTGATTTTAAGGTCTGAAATATAACGAGTGGGCATACTTTCTAGCCATACGGTTTGCCAAATTCCACTTTGCGGGGTGTACCAAATACCGTCGCTTTTCAATTGCTTGCCACGCGCGCCACCGTAGGCTAACGGGTTGTCTTTAACTATAACTTCAAGCGTATTCTCGCCGTCAACTATAAGGTTTGTAATATCAAACTCAAAGGCGGTAAAACCGTCGTAATGCTCGCCAACGAGATTGCCGTTAACGAATACTTTACACTCGCTATCAACAGCGCCAAAGTGAAGAATAACTTTTCCTTTGTTAAAACCTTTTTCAATATTAAACTTGCGCTTATAAACTAGCGTTTGGTCGGGTTCTAGCCTAAAATTGCCGTCTAAACCGCCGTTTAGCGTTTCGGGGGAAAAGGGAACGAGAATTTCACCGTCAAACAGTTTTTCGCCCGTTGCGCTTTGTTTTTCAAGTTGCCATTTGCCGTTAAGGCATTTCCAACTTTCACGCATGCGCTGTGGGAAAGGGTGTTCAGAGTGGGGAATATCGCCCGTAGGATAATCGGTTGGTAAAAGCACCTTTTCAGTTTTAGTTTTGTCGCCTTTGGTCTTGTTTAAGAAAGGAATAACTGCAAACATTATAATAGCGACTATAGACGCTGCTAAAAAGATGTACGGCGCTGGGATATATTCGGTTGTCATAATGTCTGCGCCTGCATCTTTAAGGGGTATGCCTGCCCCTTTGTTGATGGCGTTACCTATCATAGGACCTATTAACATAGGTATAAGAACGCTAAATATCATTCTAACCCCTTGCAGTTTGCCCGCGTCGTTTTCAGGGGTGTTATCTCTAACAAGCGCACCGCATAACGCAGATACTAGTATGTAACCCGTAATCATTATTAAGCCTGCTACGCCAAAAGTTAAAAGCGTAACCGTTTTGTTTTCAAAGTTCATAAAGAACATTAAAAGTAGCCCTAGCGCGAATATTCCGCTCGCAAGATATAGCATTTTGCCTTTGTCTTTCTTGTCGCTTAAACGGGTTAAGAATAAATTTATTATTGCGCCTACCACGATTGCTAGCCCGAAAACCACGCTATACTCTATGGTAGTAAAGGACAAATAAGTCTTCATATATATAATTAAGTAGGGCATAAATATTTGGCAAGAAACGCCGTAAACGCACATTATTATTAAGGTAACGTAAAGGGCGGGGTTACTTTTAACCACCGAAGGCTTAAACCCGTAAACAATATCTTTAAGCGTGCCTTTCTTTTGTAGGTCGGGGGAATCTTTAACGGTGAATATACCTACGATACCACATATAGTAATAACTGCGCCGAGCCCGATAAACAATCCCATATATCCAACTAATTCAACTAGAATACCAAACCCACCTGCAACGATAAGCATAGCGAGTAGGGGAAGTATGGAAAGAACGCCTTCGGTGCTACCACGGCTTTCTTCGTGGGTGTTGTCAGTAACCCAAGCGTTAAACGCCGCGTCGTTAGCGGTAGAGCCGAAAAGAGTCATAACGCAGTCGCCTACTACTACTAAAACTAGTGTAAGAGATAGCGCTTTTGCTAAATCTATATTGAACAACGTTGCAATTCTATTTGCGTTTAGCGTTCCGAAAAGCGCAACGGTAACCCCCCAAATAACGTAACCCCAAGAAATAAAACTTCGGCGATTGCCCGTTTTATCTGATAGCGTGCCGGCAATTAGCGAAACTAGCGTTGCTACGATACCCGAAAGTTGAACCATAAGCGTAACGGTATCCAAGTTAGGCGCAATGGTTTCAAACACGAATAGGTTGAAATACATATTTTCAACCGCCCAAGCGATTTGCCCAACTAGCCCGAATAAAATTAGTATAATCCAGTTTTTCTTGTTCAAAGTTTTCATAGTAAACCCCTTTTTAGTTACTAATAGTTTAACACAAAAACATAGTTTTTGCACTTAATTTTTAAGTTTTAAAAAAATAAGTGATTAAAAAAATCATTTTGTGCAACTTGCCGAAAAAAATTCCTTAAATTTGTATAAAATGATTGTAATTTGATAAAAAAAAGGGTATAATCAAGTTAATAAAGACAAAGGAAAAGATTAAAATGCAAGAAATTAAAGGGTTTTTATCTGGCGTTAGCGAAAAAACGGGTATAAATTTTTCCGTTTATCAACCGACGGGCGAACTTATCTACGGGGTAGATAGCGTTCCCGAAGTGCCTACGGATTTTGACGGGGTTATGATTGATACTGCTAAAAACCTTACCTTTTTCAACCTTAAATATAAGGGTGGAAAATACGTGTGCGCGCGATTCGGCGCGGGGGAAGCGCAAAAAAACTACGCTCTTTTGATAGCGTCGCTTGCAGAAACGGCGTTCGTTAAGGATACAGAACTAACTAGAGAAGAATTTATGCGTTCGATTTTGTTCGGGGAAATAAACTATGCTCAAAGCGCAAAATACGTTAAAAAATTTGGGTTTTCGGACGTTTCTGCCTTTGCTATGGTGGTATCGGTAAAGGTTAAGTATAACGCCGAAGTGAAAAATATTCTTAACGCTTATATGACGGATGGCGCAGGGCAAGTAATATCTATAGATGAATCGCAAATAGCCTTGGTAAAGTTCGTTGACGAAGAAATAGAAGCCTATCAATCGACCACCGAGTACGCAGAGTTTTTAGTGCGTTCCGTGTATGAAGAAACGGGCGCTCGCATTAAAATTTGCATAGGTGGAACGGTTAAGAATATAACTAGTTTATCGGTATCTTATTCTCAAGCGCTTACGGCAAATAGATTTTCCGAAACTTTAGGTGGAAAAAATTCCGTTCATTCGTTTAAGGAATATATGCTTATAAAAATGCTTGAAGATATGCCGAAATACAAACTAAACGAGTATTTAGAAACGCTTATGGATAGCGCGGCGAAAGAGATTTTTGAAGACCCTGAAATGATAAACACCGCCGAAGAATTTTTGGAAAACAGCCTTAACGCAAGCGAAACCTCAAGAAAATTATATCTGCACAGAAACACGCTTGCTTATAGGCTAGATAAAATAGAAAAGGCTACGGGGCTGAATATCAGAAACTTTTCCGACGCGATAACTTTTAGACTGATAACAGTATTATATAGGCTTGCAAGGTAGAATTATGGAAAACAAAAATATTAAAAAGAGAATTATAGCGTGGATACTTATTCCCGTTGCGGTAATACTTGCTTTCGTAGGCGGATTTTTCGTTAGAGAATTGTTTGAAAGCGATAACAGTCGCGTAGCTACCGAGATTATTCGCATGATGGAAGAAGTGGGGTACGTTTACGATAAGCAAACTGGCGAACCGAGAAAGATTACCCCCGAAGATATAGGCGACGCGCTCGTTAACGGCATTTTAGACGATTACGCCGAGTATTTTACGCCAAAAGAATACGGGCAAGAAGAAACAGAAAGAAAGGGGCAATATAAAGGCGTAGGGCTTTCTTTTTACGATAACGATAGCGTTATAGACGTGGTTGTTGGTAACTCGCCCGCTTACCACGCAGGCGTAAAGGCGGGGGATAAAATAATAAGCGCTAAAGTTGGCGAAAATACCGTTACAATTGAAACGCCAGATGAATTTGGCGAGTTGGTAAGGTCGGTTCAAGACGGAACTGCAATTACCGTTAATTTAGAGCGTGAAGGCGCGCCCGTTATAGTCGAACTAACGCCTAGCGATTACGTAGCGTCTTATGTAGAGTACTTCGATAGCCAAAAGCATGGGTTTTTTAAGACTGAAAATAAAGAAATGGTGTTTACTGATACGGATGACGGTAACAGCAGTTTGCCTAGCGATACGGCTTATATTAGTTTTTCTAGTTTTAACGGTAGCGCTTTTAATCAAATGAAAGACGCCCTTAACTTTATGAAAAAACAAGGGCGAGTTAAACTTATACTAGATTTAAGAAACAACGGTGGCGGATATATGGATATTCTGCTTAACGTTGCGTCGCTTTTAATAAAAAATCAAGATAAAAAGAGAACGGTAGTTGCCTTGGAAAAGAGCAAGACGGGTACGTTTGAACACGCGTTTACGGAAAATAGGTACGTGGGTAATTCCGAGTGGGATATTCAGTCTATATCTATTATGGCTAACGGTGGCACGGCGTCTGCAAGCGAGTGCTTAATAGGGGCTATGGCGTATTACGGGCAAAAAGATCAAGAGCCGTTTAACCTTTCAAAACTCGTTATAGATACGGGCTACGGTGGCAAACAAAGCACTTTCGGTAAGGGGATAATGCAAACCACCTATCTTTTATTGAGCGGTGGCGCGCTTAAACTTACCACGGCTAAAATTTACTGGCCCGACAATACTACTTGTATTCACGATAAAGGAATTTATCCGAGAGTGAACGGGGAAATTAACGGCGAAATAATTTATAGCAATATAGTGTCTAGCCAAAACGCGCTCGCTAAAGCCGTAGAAGTTTTATAATCAGGCGTTAAAGTATTTGTTAAGAGTATAAATAATTTTACTGTCGCCAAGGTTGGCGATAGGGCTTAAACCAACTTCTTGCCCGACCGAATATTCGGTCGGGTTTTGATTTTTAAAAAGGCTAGAAAACTCTTTTATAATAGGCTCTAAAGTTTCTGGGGAAAGGTTTTTTAGCGTTTCGCCTATATTAAAAGAATTTTTGCTTAAAAGGTCAACTATGCCTTTAAGCCAGTCTGCATTTGAGTTTTTTAAGAAAAAAGATAATAAAAATTGTAATATTTCCATAACTGCTCCGCTAACAATATATTATATGCTTTCATAAAATAAAATTGAAAACAAAAAATAAAGGAGTATGCTATGCAAGATTTTAACGAATACGCAAAGAACTATAAACCGTCTAACGAAAACTCAAAACAAAACGTTGCAGATATGGTTACCAAACTAGCCAACAAATTCGACGGAAAAAATACTCAAGATTTAATTTACGCCATTTACCAAGAAGCCAAGCGTGGCAAAAAGAACGGAACGCTTTCTAACGCCGATATAGATAACTTTGCAACCGTGTTAGCACCTATGTTAGACGATAAGCAACGCAAAATGCTAAAAAAGATAGTGGCTGAACTTAAAAAGATTTAATCGCCGATTATTTTTTTCATTGCAGATAGAAAATAGTTTAGTTCTCTAGTGCTATTCTGCACGGCTAAACTTACCCTAACCAGCCCGTCTTTTTCCGTGCCTAAATAACGGTGCATAAGCGGGGCGCAATGTAGCCCACCACGCACGGCGACGTCGTATTCTGAGTTAAGTATATCGGCAACGTCGCCACTAGGTAGGGCGCTAACGGCAAAGGATACTATGCCTATCGGATTAGGGGAAGAGTAGCATTTAATATCAGAAAGTTTATTTAGGTTTTGAATAAGGTATTCGGTTGCGCTATAAAGGTGTGAAGAAAAGTTTGTAAGATTTTTTCTAACGAATTTAACACCTTCGTTAAGCGCCACTACCGCAGGTAAATTTATCGTGCCCGATTCAAGCCGTTCGGGGTAACATAGGGGTTGGGATAGATTAAAGGACTCGCTACCCGTTCCACCCATAATAAAGGGATTAAGGTCTGAAAATTCGTCAATAATTAAAACGCCGCTACCCATTATTCCCGAAAGCCCTTTATGCCCTGCGAGCGCAAGGTAAGATATATTACACTCTTTAATATCAATAGGTATATGCCCACCCGCCTGAGCCCCGTCAACTAAAAATAAAAGTCCGTTTTCTTTGCAGAGTTTGCCTATTTCAAAAAATGGCGTTTGTTCGCCCGTAACGTTGGAAACGGCGTTGGTTACGACGAGATAGGTTTTAGGGTTAATTTTCTCTTTTATTGCTTGGAAAAGAGATTTGTTCGGTTCGGGACTAACTATATCAAGTGTTATATCCCCGTTGTTTTTAAGATAGGTCAACGGGCGCAAAACGGAGTTATGTTCGTAAACGGTGGTTATAACGTGTCCGCCTTTACGAAGACTGCCAAAGATGGCGGTGTTAAGCGCTTCGGTACAATTTTTTGTAAAAATAACTTTTTCGGGGCTAGCGTTAAAGAACTCGCCAACCGTAGTTCTGCACTCTAAAAGGGCTTTAGCGCCCGTAATCGCTAGTCTGTGTCCACTTCTTCCGGGGTTTGCTAAAAGGTAGCGAATAACCGTTTCCGCGCCGTCGGTTACCGCGCGTGGCTTAAACCCACCCGTTGCTGCGTTGTCAAAATAAATCATTTCTTTTCTCCTATAATTAACAAAAATAAAGCCTTTATAATACAATATTGTATGGGGCGAATTTGCCTTTTATGCAAAGGAGAAAATGTATGGAATACGTTGTAGTAGCATTTCGTTCGCGGGCGCACACCGTAAAGTTTCACGGTTTTATAACGGCAAACGGAATAAGAAGCGAAATTATAAACACGCCCAAGGAAGCAGGCGTTGGGTGCGGATTATCGGTAAAGGTGTCTAAATCAGACTTTTCCACCGTAAAACGCGCGGTTGCGTTTGCTAGTTTAAATAGTTTTGCAGGCTTTTTTTTGGTAAAAATTATACAAGGTAAAAAGTTGGTAAGAACTATTTAATAAAAACCCCGAGAAAAACGCTTGTAAAAAACTCGCCCGTTATGGTAATATATTAAAGCAATTATGAATAAACAAACGGCAAAAACAATCGTGAATAAACTCTCGGGGATATTTACGGACAAGCCGGCGCTTAACTTCCGTTCGCCTTACGAACTGCTTATCGCAGTAATTTTATCGGCGCAATGCATGGATGAACGGGTAAACAAGGTTACCGCCGTTTTGTTTGAAAAATACGATACCCCGAAAAAGATGGTTAAACTTTCCCAAGATGAACTGGAAAAGTATATTTTTTCTTGCGGTCTTTATAAGACTAAAGCAAAAAATATTATCAAGACGAGTAGAGATATCTTGGAAAAATTCGGTGGTGAAGTTCCTTCCGACCTTGAAAGTTTGCGTTCGCTTGCCGGTGTTGGCAGAAAAACGGCTAACGTCGTTTATAGCGTGGCGTTCAAAGGCTCGGCTATCGCGGTGGATACCCACGTTTTTAGGGTGTCTAATAGGATAGGGCTAGTTAACGCAGATAACGTTCTAAATACGGAAAAGGGGCTTATGAAAATTTTAGATAAGTCCGACTGGTCTAGGGCGCATCATTATTTAATCTATCTTGGCAGAAGTTACTGCAAGGCGGGTAAGCCCGACTGCGAAAACTGCCCTATAAAAGAAGAGTGTAAAAAGAAAATTAAAAGGTGAATTATGTTTATAGACAGAGCGTTAATAACCATAAAGGCTGGTGACGGTGGAAACGGTATGACTTCCTTTATCCACTACAAAGGCAAAGTTAGCGGTGGCCCTGACGGGGGTGACGGTGGTAAGGGCGGGGATATTATCTTCGTTGCAGATAAGCACTTAACCAACCTTTCAGATTATTACTATAAAACTAAATACGTTGCGGAAAACGGTCAACCAGGCGGTTCTAAAGACTGTTTTGGTAGGCAGGGTGAAGACCTTGTGCTTAAAGTGCCGTTGGGTACTGTTATTAAGGATAAGGAAACTGGCGGAATAATCGCAGATATGTTTACCGACGGTCAGAGAAAAATCGTTCTAGTCGGTGGTGACGGCGGTAAGGGTAACCATAGGTTTGCAAACGCTAGAAGGCACGCCCCACACTTTTCGCAAACGGGTGAAAAAACCGAAAGTAAGCGCGTTGTTTTGGAACTTAAAACGATTGCAGACGTCGGCTTGGTGGGCTTTCCTAACGTAGGTAAATCTACCATTTTAAGCAAGGTTACCAAGGCTCGCCCAAAGATAGCAAACTATCACTTTACCACCCTTTCGCCAAACCTTGGCGTGGTTGACTATTACGATAATCAGTTCGTAATGGCAGATATCCCTGGGCTTATTGAAGGGGCTAGCGACGGTGCAGGTCTTGGCATAGAGTTTTTAAGACATATAGAAAGAACTCGTATGTTAGTTCACGTGGTTGACGTTTCGGGGGTAGAAGGCAGAGATCCTTACGAAGACTACCTTAAAATTAACGCCGAACTTAAAAATTACAGTAAGGCGCTTTCCAAACTTAAACAGATTATCGTTGCGAATAAGACGGATATGTACGGCGCAGACGAGAAGTTTAAGGAATTTAAGGAAAAGATAGGCAGAAGACATAAGATAATAGCCGTTTCTGCAATCACGGGTAAGGGGTTAGACGAACTCGTTAAAGCAGTTTACGCCGTGCTAGAAAAATTGCCACCCGTTAAGCCGTTAGAGTTTGAAGAATTTAACTACGTTAAACCCGACAGACTAGACTATGAAATTTTCAAAGAAGGCGAAACTTTCGTAGTTACGGGCAGTTTGGTTGACGTGTTGAAGAGAAACGTCGTTTTAGACGATATGAACTCGCTCGCATACTTGCATAAAGTGTTGAGAGATAGGGGCATTATAAAGGAATTAAGAAATATGGGCGCAACCGATAAATCTACCATAATAATCGGTGGCGAAGAATTTGAATTTATCGATTAATAGGAGAAAAATTATGTTGAACTCAAAAGAAAGAAGCAATCTCCGCTCTATGGCGCAAACTATTGACCCCATAACCCAAGTTGGTAAACTCGGGGTTAACGATAGCCTTATCGAAAGTTTAGACAAGGCTATTGAAAAGCGCGAAATTATTAAGGTAACCGTTTTGGAAAATTCTGGGCTAATCCCCAAAGAAGCGGGTTTTGAAATCGCAGAAACACTCGGCGCGGAATTCGTTTGCGCAACGGGCAGAAAACTCGTGTTTTATAGAAGAAGTTCTAACCCCAAGGTAGAACATATTATTTTCTAAAAAGCGCGCCTTTAACGGGCGTTTGTTAAAGGAAATTTAACTTATTTTAAAAGGATAGCAAAATTTTGCTATCCGTTTTATGTTTTCATATATTTCCTTATATCTACTGCTATAGTTAAGGTTTTATTCTGAAAGTTGGGTTTTCATAGGAAGGTCTATAAATACGCTTTCTTTTAGTTTTATATCACGAGAAGATGCGCCAACCAAGATTTCAAACTCGCCGTTATCCACCTGCCATCTCTTTAACGGAAGATTATAGTATGCGAACGAACGGAAATCTAAATTAACT
>JAFTIK010000093.1 GCA_017456945.1 Clostridia bacterium | reverse complement strand
TTTGCGTTTTTGTTTTCTTGCATAAACTCTCCAAATAAGCGATAATCGTGCTATAGGCTCACTTTTTTATTAGTTTTAATGTAAGCCACACGTTTGTGTTCGCATTTATATATTAATTTTATCACTTTTATAAAAAATAATCAAGGTTTTTTGGGTATTTGTTTATTAGTAAACGCTTGTTTAATAAAATTATTTATCTAAAGCAAGCGCATCTTGCAATAAAGTTAAAAAACCGTTTACATTCGCGTGTAGGTGTGGTATAATTAGCCTTGATGGGGGCGTTTAATAGGTTAAGGCGAAAGACTATGAAAGAAAAATCAACACGAAAAATCTGTTTGGCAATAGTGATAGGGTTAATTGCCCTTGCTGTTTTGCTTGGCGTCATATTAAAAAATAATCCAAAAGGTTTAGTGTATCAGTTTTTGATACTAACGCACGTAAAAGTAAACCAACCGGCAATATATGGGCTATTTCATTTTATTTGCTTAATTATATGCGTGGCGCTTGGTGTTTTTGCGGTTGCTTTTCGCAATAAAATTACGCCCGAGCAAGTCCAAAATATTTTGTTTTATAGCGGTGTGTTTTTGTTTGTTTTAGAAACATACAAGCAGTTTTACTATTATTACGTCATTTACCCAATCGGCGAGTATAATTTTGGCATTTTGCCTTTGCAAGTGTGTTCTTATTCGCTATATTTATTTTTGATTATTCCGCTATTAAAAGATGGGGTTGTTAAACGCGCGCTTACTCTTTTTTGCGCGTTATATCAAACGATGGGTGGTTGCATAGTTATGTTTTACCCAAGGTTTTACGGCATTTTGTCCATTAACCTTTTTACAATGGTGTGGCATACCGTTATGATATTTAATGGAATAACATTGCTTTTTAAAAGCTGTTATAAGGCATCTTTTATAAAAGACCAACTTCCAGCATGTATAGTGTTTTTAATAACTTTTGCTATTGCAAATCTTTTAAACGTGTGTTTATCGCCCTATACAGCCACTTCGCCTGAACCGCTTAATTTATTTTACGTAAGCCCGCACGTGCCTTGTAATTATATTATAATAGGAGACGTGCAAAAAGCGTTTGGCTGGTTTGCCTCCGTTTTATGTTACGGATTAATGTTTACGGCGTTAGGCGCGCCGGTAGTTTGGCTAATAGGTTACGTTGTGAAGTTTTTAACAAAAAAAATAAACGGAGCACAGTATTTATGATTAAAATCCTTGCTATTTCTAACAGTTTTGGTGTTGATGCCACAAGATATTTACACCAAATAGCAAAATCAAGCGGCGAAGATTTGCTAGTGCATACTCTTTATATAGGTGGTTGTTCTTTGCAAACTCATCACCAAAACATGCAAAGCGAAAAAGACGCTTACGAACTTTTTGTAAACGGTTTTTCTACCAAGCAGTTTATATCTTTAAAAAACGCTTTATTATCTAACGAATGGAACGTAATAACCTTGCAACAATCCAGCCCGCTTTCTGGGGTAGAGCAAAGTTATTATCCTTACCTTTCAGATCTTTCTTCTTACGTTAAAAGTATAGTTCCCAACGCAAAACAGTTAATTCATCAAACTTGGGCGTACCCCAAAGGAAGCGAAATGTTTTCTTGCACGCCCTTTACCACGCGCGAACAAATGATACCGGCGATAAAAACGGCTTACGAAAATGCAGTTAAAGCAATAAACGCGCAGGGTATAATTCCCTGCCTTGGCGCTATGAACACTTTATATAACGCCATAGGTAATCGCGCTTATTTAGACGGGCTTCATGCAAGTTTAGGTATAGGTAGATACACTCTTTCTTGTGTATGGTATTGCGCTATCTACGGCAAAGCGCCTAATTTTTCTTGCGACGTTTCGCTTGACGTGCCTGCTTCTAAAGAAGAACTAGAGGTGGCAAAAAATTGTGTTATAAGCGCTTGTAAAGAATACAATCTAATATAGAAAAATCCTAATTAACCGTGCTATAGCGCGGTTTTTTATTGAAAATAATTTGTTTTTAGTTCAATATAATTTAAATTTTGTTGCAAAAGTTAAACTTAATTATATAAAAAATCCACGGATTATGATGCGAACTTAAAAGCTACACGCTTTATAAAGTGCATTTTGTAATATCCGTGGTTTTTGTTTTATTTCGTTATTCTTCATAATCATTAAAATAATCTTTATCAAAAAATTCCGATAAAGTTATTCCCGCCCCTTGGCAAAAGGCTTTTATGGTGGAAACCTTAGAACATTTAGTTCTTCCTTTAATTAAATCGTATATTGCAGATGGCGATTTTCCACCGTTTAACGCCGTTTCGCAAATATTAACGTTTTTTTCTTTACAAACTTCATTTATTCTTTTAACAGTAGCATCATTTATATTCATATAGCCACCTTCATGGAGTTTCGTATCGTTGTTCCACGAAAATATTATATGAATTTTTAAATATATTATCTCGTGGAGTTCCACGAAATTGACTTCGTTTTATTTTTTTGGTATAATTTTTGTGGAATTCCATGAAATTGCAAAGCAGAACGTAGTTTTAGCGTAGAAATATAATACGATCTTTAAGGGTGGCTAAAACACAACGTTAAAGATTTCGCTTGCTATTGTTAGGATTAGTTTTTATTTGTTAAGTTTTTGTTTAAAAAGGTGGATGAATTCGGTTATATCTTCCCCGTAAGAAAGGCAAAAATCGTGTGGTTCATTATCCAAAGAGTGGTGTTTTGCTTCAAGCACGTTTTCTATCGGTTTAGGCAAAACTCCGCCCGTGCGTTTGCTAAAGCGTTCTTTAATAACGGAAAGGGGTGCGGTTACTAAAATTCTTATAGCGCCAGCCGGAAGCAAGCAAAGATGCGCTTTTTCGGTTATAACGTAAATAAGATTTTCGCCCGTGCAAGAACTTAACAAAAGACTTTTAAATTTTTCTTTTGCCATATCTTCGTTTTTTGCAAGTCTTAAATAGTCTTTCCCGCTAAAAACGCTTGCGTTAAATTCTTCTTTTAGTTTGTTAGAAAGAGTGGTTTTTCCAACGCAACTTTCGCCAAATATTGCAATCAACATAAACTTGTGAATCCTTAGTGATTTTTAAAAACCAGCCTATAGCGCGATTAAACGCTATTTTTTAGTTGTTTTCTTCATCTTGAAGCATGATTTTAATAATTTCTTTATCTGTTTCACTCATGCCTTCGCTTGCTATTTTAGAAACGCTTTCTATGGTTTGTTCAACGCCCGCTTTTATAATTCCGTCGCCTGCTAAAAACTGTTTTCCGTTGTAATGCATCCAAAGCCC
>JAFTIK010000092.1 GCA_017456945.1 Clostridia bacterium | reverse complement strand
GTTTCTTCTTCCCGCTATTAAGAAAGATAGAAAAGCGTATGCCCTTAAAAATTCCACCAAAGCAAATTCAAGCAGGGCATTTGCCACCTAAACAACGCGACGTTGTAAAAAGATAATTATTAATCTAAAATTTAACCACCGAATTTACTCGTTTTAGGGTTAGTTCGGTGGTTTTTTTATGCAAAAATATCAAAATAGAAGTTGTAAAAAATTTTTTAAAAAACTAAAATTCACAAGTGTTTTTCTAGCGATTTATAATTCTTAAAAAACGGCGTTTTACTAAAAAATAAGAATTACCCCCTTGACAAATAAAGTTTTCAGTATATAATGGCGGTGCTTTTGGGAAAGGAGAAAAAATGCGTGAATTGATTGCTAGAATTTTAGAAATAGAAACCGAGCAAAAACGGCGAAAGGAAGGCGACCGTCTTTCAAGATACAATGCGGGCGAAATTAAGCACGAAAAGCAACTAGCCTTTCATAAATGCCAAAAGAAAAATAGGTGGGTATTCGGTGGAAACCGTAGTGGAAAAACCGAGTGTGGCGCGGTGGAAAGTATTTATATGGCTAGGGGAATTCACCCGTACCGAGAAAACCGTAAAGATACTTTCGGGTGGGTGGTTTCGCTATCGCAACAAGTGCAAAGGGACGTTGCTCAAGCCAAAATACTTTCCTATCTAAACCCACGATGGATAGAAGACGTTATAATGATTTCGGGCAAGAAAGAAAGCCCCGAATACGGTGTTATCGACCAAATAAAAATTCGCAACGTTTTCGGCGGAATATCCACGATAGGTTTTAAGTCGTGCGACCAAGGCAGAGAAAAGTTTCAAGGCAGTTCGCTAGACTTCGTGTGGTTTGACGAAGAGCCACCGAAAGACGTTTACGACGAGTGCCGTATGCGCGTTTTAGACAGAAAGGGTGATATATTCGGAACTATGACCCCCTTAAAGGGTCTTACTTTTATACACGACGAAATCTATCTAAATCAAGCCGAAAATCCCGAAGTATGGTACGAATTTATGGAGTGGGGTGACAACCCGTATTTAGATAAAGAAGAAGTAAATCTACTAACCCAAACTCTTACTAACGACCAACTAGATAGTCGCCGTTACGGGCGTTTTCGTTCGGAAAGCGGGCTTGTTTATACCGAGTTTGACGAAAATATTCACGTTATCGAGCCGAGAGAATTGCCTAGCGAGTGGCAAGATACCTTATCTATTGACCCAGGGCTAAACAACCCCTTGTCTTGCCACTGGTATTCGGTAGATTACGACGGCAACGTTTACGTGGTCGAAGAGCATTTTGAAGCCGGTCAAACGGTGGAATATCACGCCAACCGAATTAAAGAGATAAGCAATAGGTTAGGTTGGAAAAGGGATAGTTCAGGAAGGATAGGGGCTATTATAGACTCGGCTGCAAATCAAAAAACGCTAGCGTCAACCAAAAGCGTAACCGAACTTTTTTACGAACACGGCATAGCGGTAAACCCAAAAGTAAATAAAGATATGTTCAGCGGAATACAAAGGGTAAAGCAATATTTAAAGGTTAAAGACGGGCAGGCAAAACTGTACGTCTTTAAAAATTGCGTAAATCTTATAAGAGAACTTAAAAGTTACCGTTGGGGCAACGGCGATTTGCCTAAAAAGATAGACGATCACTCGCTAGACGAATTAAGGTATTATCTAATGACAAAGCCCAAAACCGAAATGCCAAAAGCGCGAAAGACGGAAATTCAAAAGGACAAGGAGAGACTTATTAGAAGGATATTAAATGAAAGAAAAAAATATAAACGCAATATTCCCCGACGGCAGTTTTAAGGAAGTCCTTATGAAAAAAGCGCTCGGCTACGATTGTACCGAAACGGTAGAAGAATACGTTACGGAAGACGGGGAAATTAAACTTACCAAGAAAAAGGTAACCAAAAAGAACGTACCGCCCGATCTTTCGGCGATAAAAATTCTACTAGAAAGTCAAGACCGTTCGGTACTACAAATGACCGACGAAGAATTAAAGGAAGAAAAAGAAAGACTTATAAAACTGCTCAAAAAAAAGTCGGGCAGAAAAAAGGAGAAACAAATTGAAGAACAAGACTAACGAGATTTCTTTAGATAAAGAAAGAGAACTTTACGAAAAAGCGCTCGTAGAGCAGGTAACAGCCGATTTTGAAGAAAGGCGAAAGGCTAGGTTGAATTTAGAAAGGCAATGGGAACTCAATATGAATTTTCTTGCAGGCAATCAATATTGCGATTTTAACTCTAAGGGGGATATCGTTGACGAGTATAAAACTTTCTACTGGCAGAATAGGGGTGTGTTTAACCATATCGCCCCCATAATAGAGTCCCGTTTAGCAAGGTTTGCGCGCGTGTTGCCCGAAGTTTCCGTTCGCCCTAGAACGGACGACGATAAAGACGTTGCAAGCGCAAACGTGGCGGAAAAACTAATTGCCCAAGCCTTTAAGAGAAACGATTTCCAAGCCGTTAGTAAAAAGGTGAACACTTGGAGCGAAACTTGTGGCACGGGCTTTTATAAAGTGGTTTGGGATAATTACGGTGGGGAAGAAGTCGGCGAAATCGACGGCAAAAAGGTGTACGAAGGGGAAGTGAAAATAATACCCGTTTCCCCGTTTGAAATTTTCCCAGATAGCCTTTATACCGAAGATATAAAGGATCTAAACAGTATAATACACGCAAGAACCGTACCCGTAAAGCAAGTTTTAGATAC
>JAFTIK010000091.1 GCA_017456945.1 Clostridia bacterium | reverse complement strand
GTTATAAGCAATATCGAAATAATTATTGCAAATATCCTTTTTTTCATTTGGTTTCCCCTTAGTACGGACCGACGTAAGCTGCTTTACAATAAGCGACGAGAGTTATCGTGCCGTTTACTGCAATGGTTTCGCTAACTTTAGTGTCGCTTGTAACTTCGTACAACTTTCCGTCTAATAAATAATGCCAACCTGAAAAATAAAAATCAGCGTCCTCAGAACTAACAACTTCGCCGTTTTTATCAACAACGACGGGGGTTGCCAAACCTTCAATAGCGGTAATTAAATAAGAATCACGCAAAAGTTCTATATCTGCAAGTGTGGCTTGTCCGTTTACCTTAGTGTAGGAATTCTTATATTTCACGCCGTATTTAGAAAACTGTGCGTATTTATAATCAAGTTGATATTTTATAATATAAACGGGGATAAGGTTACATATAGGAACGATAGTTACCTTACCGTCTTCACCAACGGCGTTTTTCACTTTGGTAAGTTCGTTAAAAGCAATTACCGTGCCGTCTTTAATATATCCCCAACCGATAAATTCGTAACCGTCGGTTACAACTTCCACCGATTCAAACTTTTCAATCGCTTTAATTAAAGAAGAACTTGCCTTAAACCTTTTAGTACGCAAACTATTTTTACCGTCAACCTTAACGGAAACTTCCGTTCCGTCAATGGTATTAGTAAGTTGATAGTTTATAGCGTAAGTCTTTTCTTCTTTTTTGCAACCAAAAAGGGAAAGAGCACATATTGCTAACAATGCAGACAACAATACTGCAATGAATCTTTTTCTCATCAAAATACTCCTTAAATAACTATATAGTTATTTCTTAATCTTTTTCATTATACAAGATTAAAAGGTTTGTGTCAACAGAAAAACAAAAAAACGGCATTTTGCATTATCTTTTTTAATGCTAAACACCGTATTTTGACATAATTTTTAGTAGAGCGCCTAAACCGTCGTTAATTTTTTCCTTTATTTCTTTAGTTGCCACCCCGTTTTCCGCCGAATAAACCGCGCCGACTAGTTCTTTTACCTGTCGTTTATCGTTTGGGGAAAGCGGATAATATTCTAACCTTTCGATAACGCTTTTCACGTGCGAAAAATCTATACCTAATCCTTTTTCCGACGGCGTTTGATTTTTTACTTCTAAAGGCTTAGGATTTTCGTAAACTTCGGGCGAACGAATTTCCCTATCGATAAGCCGAATAAGTTCTCTTGGCGCTTGGGGTTCTACCTTGGTTTTTACCCTTATAAAAATTATAGGCATATTAAATAAAACGGCAAGCCCCGTGGCTATTATAATTACGCCTACGCTTTCTTTCATTACCACGGTAAACCCTGCAAAAATTAAGGTTATACCCACCGAATAAATAAAAAACCAAGCCCGTTTTTTAAGATTGTAATCACACTTAAAGCCCGATATAAAAACGGCTATTAAAAAAGCGACCAAAAGAAAGGCAAGGTAAATTTCCATTCCCACGAAAGCCGTATAAGATAGGCTGTTAAAAATTCCGTACAAAAAACTCTGCATACCCCAACTATAAAGCAAAACGCCTGCAAAAAAAGCAGACGTTTTGTAATTTTTTAGTTTTTCTCGTCGATAATTAAAACTACACTTTAACCACGTCGCCCGTATAGAGATTTACGAGCGTTTTTTCTTTCACCTTTTTACCAAGCGTTTTTTCTACGGCGTAAGCGTAAAGTTCTAATTGCTTTTTATACTTACGCGCCAAACTTTCGGCGGTAAGCGACGAATATTTATAATCTACGATAACCGCTTGATTATCGTCTATAGCAAGAAGGTCTATAACCCCTTGCAAAAGCACTTGTTCTTGGCTTTCGGTATCGAACACCTTGCTGGCTTCAACGCTTACTATAAACTGCTTTTCGGGGTATGTTTTCATACCTTTTAACCCGTCGAACGCCCCCGATTTTACGGCGTTTTCCAACCTGTCTAGGTTAATTTTAGCAAGGTCTAACTCGGTTATAGCCCCGTTTTCCACCATCTTTTGAACTTGCGCCCTAAACTCGCCCGTCCTTGAAAAGTCGGTAAGTTCCATTATTTTATGCGCGATATTACCACGCTCGATATCCGTCTTTCCATCCATTTCTTCATAAAGAACGTGAACTAAAGGCTTGTCGTCTTCAAGAATATTTGCGCCCGTTACGCTATTTTTTAAGGGCAACTTGGTATCTGCAAGGTAGGGATATTGATAGTTTAGATCGTTTTTTATCTTTTCCACTTCAACTTCATCTGGCGTGCCGAAAAGTACCTTTTTGGTTTCTATGCCTTTAACTTTTACGTCTATATCTTCGGCGTTTATTGCTTTGATATCCATATCTTTGGGCAGATAATCTAGAAAACTATTCGCCCCCTTAAACACCGAACGGCGCTTATCTTTACTAGCCTTAAAAGTCATATGCAACGAATAAGACGCGCGCGTTAACGCCACGTAGAAAAGACGAAGTTCTTCTTTCAACCTATTATCTGAAAAATTATCGCGGAAAATAGCGCGAAACGGGGTTTCCTTGGTGCGACGAGTTTTATCGTCGTAACTCTTTATAGCAAAACCCTTATCTTGATCGCACATAACGGTTGCCTTATCTTCTTTTTTAGTTGTGCTTTGTTCCAACCCGCAAACTATAACCACGGGGAATTCTAGCCCCTTTGACTTATGTATAGTCATAACGGTAACGGCGTCTTCTTCAGGGCTATCCGCCATACCAAAGTTAGACGGATAGTTTTTAATTCTATCTAAAAACTCCCTAACGGTAAACGCGCGCTCGCTCGTTTTACTTGCGTTTAAGAAAAGCCTTAAACGCTTAACCTTATGATTGCCGTTCGGTTGCGCAAAAAGGGCTTGTTCTAGATTTTTATCTTGAATTAAGCGCTTTAACACCCCGTAAGCCCCCACGAAGTCTGCAATATCCCTTAAATCTTTAAAGTAATCGTCAAATTCTTTAAGGCGAACGGAAAGGCTAGTATCTGCAACCTTTAAATAATGCTCGTACGCCTTGTAAAATCCACCCTTACCCCCGTCGTCGTTGTAACGCAAGGCTATTTCGGCAAGGTCTTCGTCGGTAAAGCCACCAACAACACTCTTTAGAGCGCTTGCAAGCGGAATATCTTGGGCGAAGCAATCTACTAGTTCGAGCACGCTTATAATAGAGCGAATTTCAGGCGCGCTAGTTACGTTTTCTTTAACGACCGAACGAACGGGAATACCGTATTCTATTAATCCGTTAACCACTTCTTTAACGTAAGCGTTTTCCTTTTTTCTTGTAAGCACGGCAATATCCGAATAGGTAACGGGTCGCATTTCTTTGGTCTTGGGGTCGTAAAATTCCTTATCGCGCTCGTCGTTAATTATTTTCGCCACTAGTTGAGCGACTGGGTTTTCTTTGTCTTGTTGGGGTTTATTCGACGCCTCTATCAAATCGTAAAGAACGGGCGTTTCGGGCGGTCTTTTTTCACTCTTTTTAGGGGTTACCATATGCAAAGTTACCCTACCCGCGCGTTCGTTGGGGTAAATCCCCCCGCCTTTAAGCATAGAAGTCTTTTGGTACGAACTGCCGTAATAATCTTCCGTCATACAATAACAGAAAATCTTATTAACCGCGTCTAAAATACCGCTTGCCGAACGGAAATTGTAGTTTAATAAAATGGTTTTTTCCTTATTCTTTTCCATTTTTGCAAACTTGTTAACGAAAATCTCCGGCCGACTGCCCCTAAACCCGTAAATACTTTGCTTAACGTCGCCAACCATAAACAAGTTTTCTTTAGAAACTATAGAAAGAATTTCTTCTTGAACGTCGTTCACGTCTTGATATTCGTCAACGAAAACGTATTTATATTTATTTCTAACGTCTTTTGCTATTTCGGGATCTTTAAGAATAGTTAGCGCAAAGCGTTCCATATCCCCGAAATCCAACCCGTTTTCTTCACGCTTTAACTCTGCAAACGTATTATCAAAAGCGTGTAAAACCTTAAACAAGTCGGTAACGTGCGCCTTTATTCCGTCTAACGCGTTAACGTCTTCTTCATACTCGTTAAACCCGTTGCGCACCCCGTTTATTATATCTTTAAAATTATCGCGAACGCCCACTAGTTCGTCGGAAAAATCTTTCAGTTCGCTTTTCAACCTTTGGTTAGTGGGCAAATCTAACTTAAAGTTTGCAAACTGCTTTAAGTCGTATGCGCTTGGCAAAACCAAAGCCCTTTCAAACTCGGCTTTAAGCCCTTTAGCAAACTCTTCCATCTTGAATTTTTCGGCGTTACTAAACGCGTAAATAGCGTCGTCGCAAAGGTCTATATACCTTTCAAGTTTACCGTTGATTTTCTTCTTGAAATCGGTAAGCAACTTATTAAAGCCTTTTACCGAATAGTATTCTTCTGCAATTTTAAGATGCTTATCAAAATCCGAACTATTAAGGCAAAACTCGTACAAAGAAAGTATAAGTTTCTTAAACTCTTCGTCGCCACGGTCTTCTTCGTGCCTACTTGCTAGCCTTAAAAACCACTCTTCGCCCGAATCGTAAAATTCCTTAAAAACCCTATTGATAGCCTCTTGTTTTATAGCGTTTACTTCCCCGTCGTCAAGCACCTTAAAGTCGGGTTGAACGCCAACCTTAAAAAAGTAAGTTCTAACGAGTTTCCCACAAAAAGAGTGTATAGTGGAAATATCTGCCGTAGGTAGTTCTGCAAGTTGTTTTACTAGTTCTTTATCGCCTGAAATATGTTTTTCAAGTTGGTTATCGTTAGCGCCTTCTATCTTTTTTATCAGCGCAGTCTTTAATTTTTCCTTCATCTCACGCGCAGCAGCGTCGGTAAAAGTAACCGCAAGAATTTGCCCTACGGTAGCCTTTCTTTGAGAAATAAGCCTAATAAGCCTTTCTATCATAACGAAAGTCTTGCCACTACCAGCAGACGCCGAAATTATAACGTTGCCTTGGTCGTGCATTACGGCTTGTTCTTGTTCAAATTTTAATTCGGGCATTCTTCTTCACCCCCTAAAACCGATTCGACTATCGTTTGGTCGCTTACCACGTTGAGTTTTCTAGACGGATTTTCCGCTGAACATATCGAACGGAAATTACAATACGAACATATATTATCGTCGCACGGGGAAGGGATAATTACCCCGTCGTTCATAAGTTTTACGGCTTGCTCTGCCATAAGTTTGGCGTATTCTATGCGACAGTTAAGCGCTTGCTCGTCCGTAGCCCCTTTTATTTTGTTTATTCCGTCCTTTTTTTCCAGTTCAAAAAACAAACTTTCCCCGTCTTTAAGGGCGTTTTCATCTTGCTCTTTAACGGCTTGTTCTTTATCAAGGGTAACGCCAAGCGAAAGGGCAGGGTCGCTTTCCCCGTCTTCTCTAAACCTTTCGTTAACCGAAAGATAATAAACCCCTGCAAGTTTCTTTTCCCCTACGCTTTGGCGAACGGCGTTGGCGTAAAGATATAATTGCAGTTTTTTACCCGTAAACAAATGCTCTATATTCGCCGACGGCGAAACCGTTTTGTAATCTAAAATTCTAAAATAGTCGTCGCTTTCGTCCACACGGTCAATCTTGCCCGTAAGCCTAACCTTTCCGTCACTCAAAAGAATAGCAGGATAATCGGGTGGGTTGCCGTCGTACCCCTTGCCTATAGTGGCTTCGGTCTTGGTTACCTTAAACTTTGAACGGCGAAGGGCAAGATAATTTTTATAGCAATAGGTAGCGCACTCCTTAAGCGCCCTATCTAGCATTGCCTTAGTTACCGAATCGTCTATAAACTTGCCGTATTCTTCCTTTTTTAATAAGTCTTGGCTTATTCTATAAACGAGCGCGTCGGACTCTTCTCGTGAAGAAATTCCCCCCGTCTTTAACGCGTAGGCGCAGAAAATTTCGTGCATAAAATTACCGATAGAAAACCCGTCCACAACCCCTTCTTCTCTCGGTTTTAGTTTGAGCGCGTTAGATAAGAACGCGCGATAGGGGCACTTGTAAAAGTCTTCTATTCTAGAAGGGGAAATTTCCTTTCTTTTCATAACTTTTTTGCCCTTATCAAGCCTTTCTTTAACCTGCTTATTCGAGTATGATAAAAGCCGTTCTATTTCTTGCTTTTGGGTAGCCTTATAAAAACTAGTAGGCAAAGTAAAATCTTCTATCTTTCCACTAGCGAATTCCCCAC
>JAFTIK010000090.1 GCA_017456945.1 Clostridia bacterium | reverse complement strand
TCTTTAGCAACGAGCGTTTTAGTTTGCGCCCTTTGTATTTATTCTTTAACTAAAGGGCAACCACTACACAAAATAGCCTTTTATTTAAGGTTTGCAAGCACTACCTTTCTAACTTTAACTTTTACCGTTTCATTTTTTATACTAGTTCCGTTAAAGCCTGCTATTTTGCCTTTTATGCTATACCAAGGCTCTAGTTTATACCACCACTTACTTTGCCCAGTAATTTCGTTTTTTGGATATTTTGCATTTGAAAAAAATCCGTTTATAACAGGCAAAACAGCGCGTAACGCTACCTTGTTTACTTTTTTATACGGATATTTTATTTCTATTTTTAACGCTTTTAAGTTAATCGACGGTCCGTACCCCTTTTTTAGTTTTTACCGCTACCCGCTAATCTTTTGTCTATCTTTAATACTCGGTATTTTTTTACTTTCTTTTTTTATTTCTTATCTGTTTTACAAATTAAACGAATACCTATTAAAAAAAAGGTAGGTAAAACCTACCTTTTAAAATTAACTTAAATTAGTTTTGAAGTGATTACAAGATCTGCCGTTGCCGTGTTGGTTGCGATAGGCACGTCGTAAACGTTAGCAATACGAAGTAACGCTTTAACGTCTGGGTCGTGCGGTTGCGCTTGCAACGGGTCGCAGAAAAACACTACCAAGTCGATTTCCCCTTCTGCAACTTTAGCGCCTATTTGCTGATCGCCACCAAGCGGACCAGAAAGATAACCTTTTACCTTTAACCCCGTGGCTTCTGCTACCCTTTTAGAAGTAGTGCCCGTTCCGAAAAGTTCAAATTGCTCTAAAATTTCTTTATTCTTTTTAGCCCACTCGATAATTTCGGGTTTTTTGTTATCGTGCGCTATAAGCGCAACTCTTTTAATTGATTTCTTCATAATTATCTCCTTTGTTTTTAAGGTAAAAAACCGACGGAAAACCGTCGGTTTAATATATTATTTTGCAAACTCGGTTGCGCGCCATTCTCTAATAACGTTAACCTTAATTTGACCAGGATATTCCATTTCTTCTTCAATCTTTTTAGCGATTTCTTTAGCAAGGAATAAGGTCTGCGCGTCGTTAACCTGTTCGGGTTTAACCATAACGCGAACTTCTCTACCCGCTTGAATAGCGTAGCATTTTTCAACGCCCTTAAAACTACCTGAAATTTCTTCAAGTTTTTGAAGTCTCTTAATGTAGTTGGTAGTAGTTTCACGCCTTGCGCCAGGTCTTGCGCCAGAAATAGCGTCTGCCGCCTGAACGAGAACTGCTTCGATAGTTTTAGGCTCTACGTCGCCGTGGTGCGCCAAGATAGCGTTTACGACGTTATGATTTTCCCTATACTTTTTAGCAAGGTCACCACCGATTTGCATGTGCGTACCTTCGATTTCAAAGTCAACAGCCTTACCCAAGTCGTGTAAAAGCCCTGCGCGCTTTGCAAGAGCAACGTCAACCCCAAGTTCATTAGCCATAACGCCTGCAAGATGCGCAACTTCTAAAGAGTGCTTTAAGACGTTCTGACCGTAACTCGTACGGAATTTAAGCCTACCCAAAAGTTTAACGATTTCGGGGTGAATACCGATAATTCCACATTCGTAAATAGCTGCTTCGCCCGCTTCTTTAATCTGTTGGTCAAGTTCCTTTTTAACCTTTTCAACAGTTTCTTCAATTCTTGCGGGGTGAATTCTACCGTCTTGAATAAGTTTTTCAAGCGCGATACGCGCAACTTCACGTCTTACGGGGTCAAAGCCCGATACGATAACCACTTCGGGCGTATCGTCTATGATAAGTTCGATACCCGTAGCGTTTTCTAACGTTCTGATGTTTCTACCTTCTCTACCGATTATACGAGCCTTCATATCGTCGCTAGGAAGGGGCACGACGGATACGGTAATTTCCGTAGCCTGTTCTGTACTGCATTTTTGAATAGCAAGGCTAACGATTTCTTTTGCCTTTCTTTCGCCGTTTTCTCTTGCTTCGGCTTCGATATTCTTAACCAACCCAGCGGCGTCGCGCTTGGCTTCGTCGGTAATGGTTGCGATAAGTTGTTCTTTGGCTTCTTCCTTGCTCATTTGGGCAATCTTTTCGAATTCTTCAACCATCTTATCGTGTTGAGCTTCGATTTCGCCGATCTTCTTATCGAGTTCGGCTTCTTTTGCCTTTAATGCGTTCTGCTGTCTTGTAGTTTCTTCGTTGCGTTTTTGAAGATTGTCTTCTTTCTTTTCAAGCGATTCTTCCTTCTGGTTAAGTCTGTTTTCCATTCTTTGAAGTTCCGAACGCTTTTCTTTAGATTCTCTTTCAAATTCGTTACGAAGTTTGATATCCTGTTCTTTTGCCTCTAGCAAGGCTTCTTTTTTCATAGCCCTACTTTGTTCTTCGGCTTGCTCGATTATTTTGCGTTTTTGCTCTTCTAAAGTCCCTTTTTCTTTTTCAAAGTTATTTTTGGTTCGCTTTGCGCCAAACATAAAGCCCAACACCGTACCCACTATTGCCAAAACAATTGCCACGATAGCAACTATTATCCAAACGGTTGAGTTCGATGCTAAGAACAGGGAGCTGTAGTTAAAATTCTGCATAGTATTATGCCCTCCTGTTATTTATTTTTTACGCGGTTTTCACCACGCTTTTCTACTACTTATATTGTATAACAAAATCGCGCAAAAGTCAATAGGATTAAGATAAATCTTAATCTTTATCTTTTGCCTTTTCGTTAACGGCTTCAAGTATTTTATTCTTAAGATCTTCCGCCACTTCGGGATTAGATTCTAAATAGTTAACCGCCTTTTCTCTTCCTTGCGCAATTCTTTCGCCGTTATAAGAGAACCAAGCCCCACTCTTTGAAAGAAGTTCGTACTGCAAACCGAGATCTACAAGGCAACTACCGTGCGAAATACCCGTGCCGAAAATCATATCGAATTCAGCCGTTTTAAAGGGTGGAGCAACCTTGTTTTTAACGATTTTAGCCTTGGTGTGATAGCCGTAAATACCTTCGCTATCTTTAAGCGCGTCCGCCCTTCTAATATCGATACGAACGCTAGCGTAAAACTTAAGCGCTTTACCACCCGCGGTAACTTCGGGGTTACCGAACATAACGCCAACCTTTTCACGAAGTTGGTTGATAAATATAATACAAGTTTTGCTCTTGTTGGTAATAGCCGTAAGTTTTCTCAACGCCTGACTCATAAGTCTTGCTTGTAGACCAACGTGCGAATCGCCCATATCACCTTCTATTTCAGCCTTAGGCGTAAGGGCTGCAACCGAATCGACTACTATAATGTCAATAGCCTTACTGTTTACCAAAGATTCGGTAATATCTAGCGCTTGCTCGCCGTTATCAGGTTGAGAAACGTAAAGTTCATCTAGATTAACCCCCAAATTCTTTGCGTAAACGGGGTCTAAAGCGTGCTCAGCGTCAACGAACGCAGCAACGCCACCCGCTTTTTGCGCTTCGGCTATAGCGTGTAAAGCGACCGTAGTTTTACCAGAAGACTCAGGCCCGTATATTTCAATAATTCTACCACGCGGAAAACCACCCACGCCTATTGCAAGGTCTAAAGACAAGCAACCGGTAGGAAGAACTTCTATATTAGTATCGCCCGCCGTTTGTCCTAAGCGCATAATAGCGCCCTTTCCGTATTGTTTTTCAATCTGCGCCATAACGCTGTCTAATGCTTTCAATTTGTTTTCATCCATTTTTGTTTCCTCTATCTTTTATATGTTTTTTAATTTTTTTATCGCCAAAAACAGCGCGGTATTCTTTGCCGTTTCGGTAATTTGCTCTCTGTTTCCGGGAATAACGTATCTGTAAGTATGAACCCCGTCTTTCATACCAACCGCAATATAAAACAAACCCACGGGTTTTTTAGTATCGTCACTCTTTGGCCCTGCAATGCCCGTAGTAGCGATTGCTAGGTCGCACTTGCCCGTTCTAAGTAGCCCTGCGCACATTTGATACGCAACGATAGAACTTACCGCACCTTCTTTTATTAGGTCTGCTTTCTGCACGCCTAAACGGCTTTCCTTGCTATCGTTAGAGTAACTTACAACTCCTTCGTGAACGTAAGCAGAAGCGCCCGAGTTGGCAATTACAGAAGACACTACTCTGCCCGCCGTAAACGACTCTGCTACCGAAAGTTTGATATTTTTAAGTTTAAGTAAATCGAACAATCGTTCGCCCAAAGTGGTATCGAACTCGGCGTAAATATTTTCTTTGAGTTCGCCCACGATTTTTCTAATCACGTCTTGCGAAGAATTACCACCGTCGCCAAAGTTAAGGTCTAGGGTTATATCCCCGTTAAGTTCGGTTACGGCGTATTCAAAATCGCCGATTTTTTTCGCGCTATCAACGACTTCTTCTAAAATAGTTTTATCGCCAAAGTATTTTAAAACCAAACGCTTAATTTTTTTGCCCGATTTATTTTCAAAATATGGTAAAACGTACTTTTCGCACATAGGCTTTAATTGCTCTATATTATTCGGCAACAGCGCCAAGGTAAAACTGTTATCGTCTAATATAAACCCTTGGTAAGCCCCTTTAACGTTAGGCACTATAGTAGCGTCTAACGGCATCAAAGCAAAGGTATCGGCGTATTCCACCCCGTCTTGCGCGCTAACGGCGTCTAAAAACTTTCTTGCCGTGTCGTTCTCTACCATAGGCGCGTCAAACACATCGGAAACTATTTCCTTTAAATCGAAAGAAAGGTTTTGGCTTTCAAAAACGATAAGGTTATCCGCCGTATCCCTAAACTCTGTCAAACGACGCTTAAAAGAAAGGTCGTCGTTTCCCGAAAGCACTGCTAGCGAACTAATATCAATCCCCGCGTTTTCAAAGCAAGCGGAAATACTGCTAAAATATTCTGCAGGCAATGCCTTGTTTGTACTTTTGAAAAAAATAAGGGCGGTTTTCATCATCAATTAGTTATCCTTAAGTACTTGCTTGTTTTTTACCAAATATTCAATACCCGAATAAATAGTAAGAATAGTAGCAACCCCTAAAAGCGCAAGCCCAACGATATTAACAACGCTATAAAGCCCGTTAGAAAAATCTGCGCCAACCAACAACACCACGATTGCTATATCTTGAAAAAAGGTTTTTATCTTGCCCGATTTATCTGCGGCAAGAACGACGTTTTTAGACGCCGCAACCATTCTAAATCCACTAATAATTAGTTCCCTTGCCAAAATAATAGCGACTGCTATACCACCGTATGCGGGTAAAATTACGCTACCACCCGTAGGAACTACCAACATAACGATAAGGGCGGTAGAAACCAACACCTTATCTGCAATCGGGTCTAAAAACTTGCCGAGATTAGTAACTAAGCTATATTTTCTTGCAATATATCCGTCTAAAAAATCGGTAAGCGCTGCAAGCGCGAAAATTATTGCCGAAATAAGATAGTTATACGGAATTGCCGAGATATAAAACACCGCGGTAAAAGCAGGTATCATTATAAGTCTTAATACGCTTAATTTGTTGGGTAAATTCATAATCTTTCTCCGTACAGGTCGTAACCCGTTGCCTTGGTA
>JAFTIK010000089.1 GCA_017456945.1 Clostridia bacterium | reverse complement strand
TACCGTCGGGGTGAATACCCGTGTTGGTAATTTTTGCTCTTACCTTTTCTTTGGTTAAGTAGTAGAGCGAATCTTTAATTTCTCTTGCCTTATCGGGGAAGATTTCTGCAAAATGTTCTAAGCAATCCTTTTCAACAGCGTCTTGACCTGCTTGACGAATTTGTCTATCAAAGGTGTCGAGAGCCTTGTCGAGTTTTTCGCTTGCGTACTCTCTAACCGCGTTATCAATTTCTTCGGGAACGTGGTAGAGTTCCATTTCCTTTTTGGGCTTGCCGATTTCTTTAACGATTTCTTCTTGGAAAGCGCAAAGTTTTTTGATTTCTTCGTGACCGAAAAGAATTGCGCCTACCATTTCGTCGTCACTAATTTCGTTAGCGCCTGCTTCTACCATCATGATAGCGTCTTTAGTACCTGCAAGGTTAAGAGTAAGAACGCTCTTTGCTCTTTGCGCTTCGTCGGGGTTGATTACGTATTCACCGTCAATCATACCAACTACTACGCTACCCGTAGGACCTGCAAACGGAATATCTGAAATGCTAATTGCAATAGAACTACCGATCATTGCCAAAGGTTCGGGTTGGATATCGGGTTCTACCGATAATGCCGTTGCGATAACGATTACGTCGTTAAACAACCCTTTGGGGAATAGCGGACGGATAGGTCTGTCGATAAGACGGCTAGTTAACATCGCCTTATCTGACGCTCTGCCTTCTCTTTTCTTAAATCCACCGGGGATTCTGCCGATTGAATACATCTTTTCTTCAAAGTCAACACCCAAGGGGAAGTAATCCATTCCGTCACGGGGATTTTCTGCCATGGTAACGTTTACCATTACTGCCGTTTCACCACAACGAACGATACAAGAACCGTTGGTTTGTTCTGCATACTTTCCTGTTTCTACAACGAGTTCTTTACCGCCGAGCATGGTTTTGAATACTCTAAAAGTTTCTGTCATTGTTCTCTCCTTCTATTTCAACTCTTATTTTAATGAAATGCCGTCGTACCACAACGGCACAAAATTAACCGTTTTTAACAAAAAATGGGCGACAAAAAACCTGTCGCCCTATTTTTTATTTTCTCAATTCCAAATCTGCGATTATCTTTCTGTATCTTTCAATATCGATTTCCATCAAATATTTTAAAAGGCTACGTCTTTCACCAACCATTTTCATAAGACCACGTCTTGAATGATTGTCGTGCTTGTTCAACGAAAGATGTTGATTTAAGTGATTGATTCTTTCAGTCAAAAGCGCGATTTGTACTTCTGCTGAACCTGTGTCGCCTTCGTGACGACCAAATTTTGCGATAATTTCCTGTTTCTTTGCCTTTTCCATTTTATTTATCCTCCTATTTTTATGGAATAATTCGCTCTAAACAAAGCAATGGGTTGAGAGTCCCGAAACCTTGCCTAAAGTATCAAGCCTATTGATTATACCAAAATTTATTTTTTTTGTAAACTATTTTTTAGCGTTTTTACGCAGTTTACTCAAACAATTTAGCCTTTTCTTGCTTTATTTTATCTATTTTATTCAAATAAGTTAATATATCTTTGGGCGAAGCGCTTCTTTCTATGCGCTCACCACCATTATATACTCTTTTGCTTATGGCGTTCGCCCCACACGCTACGGTTGATGAAATTTCTTCCATAACGTTTACGTTATAAACGCAAGCCTTGCCTTCTTTAGCGTACCCTACGTTCTCTAAATTTCCCGCCATATATTTTTGTCTATACAAATAATAAGGCTTATAGCCGTGCGCTTTTAAGGTTTCCCTTGCGTAATCTACCATTTGGCTTACTTCGTTACCCGAAAGCCTACTTTCCGTTTCTGCTAGTTTAGAGCCACGCTTTATGCACAATGTATGAACGGTTATATTATCAGGCGAAAGTTCTATCGCTTTATCTATACTATTCTTAAAGTCTTCTACGCTTTCCCCGTCTAGCCCTGCGATTAAGTCCATATTGACTATAAAATCGTTCTTTGCCATTAAGAATTTATCCACTACGTCTTGAGCGGTATGGTTTCTGCCGAGAAGTTCGAGCGTTTTATCAGAGAAAGTTTGTGGATTTATGCAAATTCTAGTTACGCCGTGTTTTTTTAGAATTTCTAGGTTGGTTTTTGTGATACAGTCTGGGCGACCTGCTTCTACGGTAAATTCCACGCCCTTACTTATATCGTCAAGTTCGGTTAAAACACGGTCTAAATGCTCGTTAGGAAGGGCTACGGGCGTTCCACCGCCGATATAGATACTACGCAAATTCTTTATAAACCGTTTAGAATAACGAATTTCTTCGATAAGCGCGTTAACGTAGTCGTCTAGATATTTTTTAGCCCCTTTCATATCTGCGCTTATAAACGAACAGTACCTACATCTAGTAGGACAAAATGGTATGAAAACGAAAAAATCCGTGTTGTCGTCGTCCTTTTTATATATGCCCTTTTGCGCATCTATAATTTCTTGTATAAGGCTAGTTTTTTCTGGGCTTACTTTCATTGTGTCAATGAAAAAATTTTGAAACTCGCCCGTGCTTTCTAGTTGTTGATATGCAAGTTTAGTGGGTCTAATCCCCGTGAGAGAGCCCCACGGTAAATCTACGCCGAAAAATCGTGACAACGCCTTGTAAAGCGATAGTTTGGCGTACCTTTTAGTAATTCTTTTGCGCTCTATTTCGTTAGAAAAGCCGTGAACTAGATTGCCGTAGGCGTAAACTTTGCCGTTGACCGTTACCGTATTTACGAATTTATTTTCCTTTTCGTTAAACACGTGGCGAACGTTAAGGTCTAAACCACCGTCGAATAAATTAAGAACTTCTACGAGTTCGTTTTGACAAAATTCAAGGTTAGTATTAATCATAATCTACAAAAGTGTTATATCTTCTTTCCCTTTCCAAAGTGGTAAATTCTGCGTGCCCCGGATACACGTTAAAGTCGCCGTTAAGCGCGTAAAGTCGCTTTACGGACGCCACGAGTTGATCTCTATCACCCGTTGGAAAATCCGTTCTTCCAACCGAGCCGTAAAAGAGCGTATCACCCGTAAAAAGCATGTTATCCATCATAAAGCACACCGAGCCGTCGGTATGACCTGGGGTTGCAATAACCGTTATCTTAAAACCACAAACTTCTAAAACGTCGCCGTCGGAAAAGGTTACGTCAGCATCAATATAGTCGAATTTTCTGCCGAAATCTTGGCTTAAATTTAGGTGGTTTTTAAGTTTGGGCGCGTCTATTTTGCTAATATAAACTTTTGCGCCGTCGTCTTGCAACTTTTTACTGTTACCCGAGTGGTCGAAATGCGCGTGCGTTAAAAGCACGGCTTTTACCTTAAAGCCGTACTTTTGTTCGGTTTCTTTTATTTTCTTATAGTATTCCCCACCGTCGATAAGCACGGCGTCGTTTTGGTCGTTAACCAAAAAATACGCGTTAACGTGCAGTAACCCCGTGGGTAAGTGATACATTTTCATTAGTTAGCCGTCCTATAAACGTCTATAATTTTAGAATCTTGACTTAGTTTGTTGATAAGGTTATTTAATTCGTCTTTACCGTTAAGTCGTATGTTAAAATCAACTATTGCTTGCTTGGTCTTGTGGTCGGT
>JAFTIK010000002.1 GCA_017456945.1 Clostridia bacterium | reverse complement strand
TTCCTTTTGCATCTTTAACGCAAGTTTTAAGCACTTATCGATACAGTCGCCTATATTCCCTTCGTCGTGAATAAGAATAACTTCCGCCCCGTAATGGCGAACGAGTTTGCGCCTTTCTTCACTAACCGAGTCTGGCATAATAATCTTGGTTTTATACCCCTTAACCGCGCCGACGAGCGCAAGCCCTATACCTTGATTGCCACTAGTAGGCTCTACGATTATGGTATCTTTATTGATTAGCCCTTTTTTCTCTGCGTCGGTAATCATATTATAAGCCGTTCTCGTCTTAATAGACCCGCCGACGTTAAGCCCTTCAAACTTAACCAAAATATCTGCGCTATCGCTATCAACCATCTTATTGAGTTTAATAATGGGCGTATGCCCGATTGCATCTAAAACGTTATTATATATCATAGTTAAGATTATACTATAACCCCAAAGAAAAATCAAGGGTTTTAGCAAACAAAAACGCCTGCCTTTTTAGCAAGCGTTTTTAATTTTTCTTATTCGGTTTTTTCTTCGTTTTCCAAAACGACTTCTTCCGTCTTTTCTTCTACGGCCTTTTGTTCTTGAACGACGGGTTCTTCTTTCTTTTCGCCCTTTTTCTTCTTACCCGTTGTAAGCGCCGTTTGACCGCTTATATACATTTTAAGAAGACCTACGAGCACGAGCGCCGACGTTACGTAAACTAGATATTTATAAAGGTCTTTATAGATAAACTTGCAAATTTCCGTTGCCGTATCGCCACCGACGATTAACGCCACTACGTAAGCAAAGAAAGACAAACCGCCAACGAATAAGCAAATCATCATTCCGTAGCCAAAAATCCAACCTAAAACTTCAGAAATAATATTTAATACTTTTTTCATCTCACTTACCCCCTTATAAACCCAAAATAGGCAACAAGCCGAGAAGTACGACGACTTCTAAAAGATATTGTAAAATTACCCACCAGATATCGTTTTTAACCGTTTTGCCGAAATCTGATTCTGCAATAGACATACCTGCGTACATACCGAGCGCGAGTGGTGGCGTAATACCGCACATAACCCCACAGATACAAGGTAGCATTGCTGCAACCAAAATGGGATTTACCCCTACCGCTTGGAAAAGCGTAATAAATACAGGCCCGAAAATAACTACTATAGAAGAGCCCGGTATCAACATACCCATAAAGCAAGCGATAAGCGGAATTAATAACGCCAAGCCGACCTTGCCCATGTTAAGCCCTTGGATAAAGACTTTAAGCTCGTCGGTAACGTTAAGCGACGTAAACAACGCGCCAACCATATACCCAAAGATACACGCGGCAATGGCGGGCGAAACGCTTTTAACGCCGTTCTTAAACGCCTTTGCGATAGCGTGCGGAGTAACCGCCTTTTTATCTTTAGCAACAATCATACCGTAGAACACAGCCACGCCCGCTATAAAGTACAACATAGAACTTGAAAGTTGTTTTGCGCCAGAAGCGCCAAGTCTTTGGGTAAAGAAGGTGTCTTTCAAGAAATAATCAAGCACGAACGGCAACAATATGATTATAGGAAGTAACAAGCCTTGCCAACCGTTTTTAATAGTTTCTCTAAACTTAGGAACTTCGTCTTTAGACATGCCCTTAACCTTATATATTTTACAGAAAACGAATACGGTTATAAGTCTTTGAAGAATAAACCAAAGCGAACAACCCCAACAAACTATCCAAAACTGACCGAGCGACATATCCAAGGTAGGACAAACGCCTGCAAGAGCGCCGAGAGCCGCTACTATGTTAGAAGACGGGGGAATCATATTCCCAAGGTAACTTGAAGTGCTTTCAATGTTTGCGGCAAGTTCTGCGGGAAAACCCGAACGTTTCATTGCGGGAATAGTTATAGTACCCGTTGCCATAACGTTGCCGGGGCCAGAACCCGAAAGAGCGCCCATAAAGGTACTTGCAACTACCGAAACGTAGCCCGCACCACCGGGAACTCTGCCAAGCAATGATAGAATTATGGACACCGCGCCGTCTATTATTTTAGTTTTAGTTAAAATTATAGACATTAGCACGAAAACGGTCATGGAATATATTAAAGAAGTTTTTAAGCCTGCCTTAATAAAATCGCCTACGTTGACCCAAGAATTCGTCCATGCGAGAAGAACGATAAATGAAACCAAAATCGCTTCGTAAATCGGTCTTTTTAGTAGTAAAAACCACACGAGAATTACGACAAGCATAATTCCCAAATACAAAAACACTGACGGCATATTTGCCCTCCTTCGTAAAAAATTTGCAATCTAAAAGGCTCAACAACTATAACACATTGAGCCTTTTTTGTCAATTAAAAACCTATTGAAAATTACAATTTATTTCTCTGTATCTTACCGCTTATTGTCTTCGGCAATTCGTCACGGAATACCACCACTCTAGGATATTTATAAGGAGCGGTGTGATCCTTAACGTATTTCTGAATTTCTTTTTTAAGTTCTTCACTAGGAACAGTTCCTTTCGTAAGAACGATACTTGCCTTAACTACTTGACCACGAACTTCGTCGGGAACGGCGGAAACGCCACATTCTAGAACGTACGGCAATTCCATTATTACGCTTTCGATTTCGAACGGCCCGATACGATAACCGCTAGACTTGATGACGTCGTCAACACGCCCTACGTACCAGAAATACCCGTCTTCATCACGCCAAGCGGTATCGCCCGTGTGGTAAACGCCGTCGTGCCATGCTTCGGCGGTCTTAACGTCGTCAAGATAATATTCTTTGAACAATCCGCACGGAACGGACTTTTCGGTATGGATAACTATTTCGCCAACTTCACCAGGCGCAACCGTATTTCCGTCAGGGTCAACTATATCCACGTCGTATTGCGGGTTTGCCTTACCCATTGCTCCAACCTTTGGCGTAGTGCCGTAAAGGTTTGCGATTGCAAGGGTGGTTTCCGTTTGACCAAAACCTTCCATTATTTCTAACCCCGTTGCAGCCTTAAACTGATTGAATACTTCGGGGTTAAGCGCTTCGCCAGCAGTAGTCATATGATGTATAGAAGAAAGGTCGAACTTAGAAAGATCGCCACGAATTAACATACGAAGCATAGTCGGGGGCGCGCAGAAAGTAGTAATGTTGTATTTAGCGAACATAGGAAGTATATCGTTTTCGTCGAACTTATCGAAGTCGTAAACGAACACAGCCCCTTCGCAAAGCCATTGCCCGTAGAGTTTACCCCAAAGCGATTTACCCCACCCCGTATCGGATATGGTAAGGTGCAAACCGTCTCTCTCGCAACAATGCCAGTACTTAGCCGTTACGAAATGGCCGAGCGCGTAGGTGTGTTTATGAGCTGCCATTTTGGGATTACCCGTCGTGCCCGAAGTAAAGAACATAAGGGCGGTTTCGTCACCTGAAGACGCATCTTCAGGGCGTTCAAACTTACCAGAGAAAAGCGGATATTCTTTATCGAAATCTCTCCACCCTTCTTTAGCCCCGCCTACCATAACGAGTTTTTCCACTTGCGGACATTTTTTAGCGGCGCTTTCTGCGAACTGATAAGTATCCCCGTCGGCTGTACAAACGATAGCCTTAACGTTGGCAGAGTTATATCTATATTCAAAATCGTGTTCTTTAAGTTGGTTGGTTGCGGGAATTGCAACTGCGCCGAGTTTATGCAAAGCCACCATACAGAACCAGAACTGATAATGGCGCTTTAACACTAGCATAACCTTATCGCCACGCTTAATTCCTAAAGACGTAAAGTAATTTGCAACTTGGTTAGACGCGCGCTTAATATCCTTAAAGGTAAAGCGACGTTCGTTCTTATATTTATCAAGGTGCAACATAGCGAGTTTTTCCGGATATTTTTCAGCTATGCCATCAACGATATCAAAACCAAAGTTGAAACTATCGGTATTCTTAAATTTAATGCTTTGTAGTTGACCAAGTTCGTTTTCAGTGGGCTCTACGAATTTTTCGCAAACGAGTTTCTCGCTCTTTTTAGCAGCCATAACGCTCTTTCTAACCGCCGTTTCTTGGGTATGGTCGCCAGACATAACTACGGCGCAGAATACGCAGTCTTTACCGTCAACGGCAATCATTCCGTGCGGGGTAGACGAATTGTAATATATGCTATCGCCTTCTTCCAAAATTTCGGTATGTTCGCCGACTTGAACTTTAAGTTTACCACTCAAAACAAGGTCGAATTCTTGACCCGAGTGAGTAGTTAAATGTATAGGCTTATTTTGTTGAGCAAGCGAGTATTCATACTTAACCCAGTAGGGCTCTGCTAGTTTATCCTTAAATTTAGGCGCTAGGTTTGCAATGTCAATACCGTCTTCTTTAGCCGTTTCTTGACCTTGCCCTTTTCTAGTAACCGTATAACTTGAAAGTTTTGCAGAACTACCTTCCAAAAGTTCGGTCATTTCAACACCAAACGCTAACGCGCACTTATGAATAAACGAGAAAGGAATATCAATCTTGCCACTTTCGTAAGAAAGGTATTGACTTTCGCTAACGTCTGTCTTTTCAGACATTTCTACAACCGAAAAGCCCATAATCTCACGAAGCTCCTTAATTCTAGTAGCTATCTCCGATAACTGATTCAAAGTGTTGTTTGTGTTCATGTTGCTAACCTCCTTGGTTTATTTATATTTTTTAATAAAAAAATTCGCCTCAAAATCTTGAGACGAATGTTAATAACACACGCGGTACCACTCAAATTGCAGAAAATCTGCCACTTCGGAATCCATCAATTCCTATGCTTTTACGTAGCAAACACGGGAAACGCCTACTGGGTGTAAACCTTTGGGGCTTCCGGCTCGGAAGTGATAGGAATTTCTATTTCTTTTTATCGGGATCACACCACCCCCGACTCTCTGCAAAACGTCTATAGATTCCGTCTTCGTCGTAGCCTTTACGATTAAGTTAACTGAATTTTAGCACCATCAATACCTATCTGTCAAGCATTTTTCACGATATTTTTAAAAATTTTTGGTTACCGATTATTTCTTTTTTCCATCTACGATATCGAAAAAAATCCACATAAACGTTAAAACGTACAAAAGATACCCAATACACTCTAACGCGCATAACAACCCTTTGCCTAGCGATTTTAATATATGCCTTTTCTTTTTCGTGGGGTTAGTTTGCTCGTAGAGTTTAATAGCCTTTTCGGTAACGAACGCAGAGTTGCATCTGGGGCAAATATTAGCGTCGTTAACGTCGTTTATCGTGACCACTTCGCCACATACGGTGCATTTTACCTTTCTTTCCACTTAAATATTCCTTATAAATTAAAGATTTAACGCGCCGACGTATTGCGTAGCGTCTGCACCCGCTTTGTTTGCAACAACCAAAGCGTTCTTAACCGTTTCTTCGGTAAGTTCTTTATTTTCTAAGCAAGCAAGTAGCGCGCCGAAGAAAGCATCACCCGCGCCCGTAGTATCTATAGGCTTAACCTGTAAGGTAGGAACGATTGCGTGCTTACCATTTAAATAATACATACTACCCTTACTGCCGAGCGTTACGATAACCAGTTTATCTTTTTTGTAAAAACTTTCTATGGCTTTTATTTTATCTTCTATACCCGTATAAGATACTAGTTCGTCGTCAGAAAACTTAACCACGTCAGCCCCGTCTATCATAGGTTTATACGCCTTAACGGCTTGATTAAAGTCGCCGTACAAGTCCATTCTAAAGTTTACGTCAAAGCATACCTTTACGCCCAAACTCTTTGCCTTTTTAATCAACTTGTCGGCAAACTCTCTACCCGCTTGTTCTGAAAGCATAATAGAACCTACGTAAATCGTCGTAAGATTTTCAAACTTTTCAAAATCGATAGCGTGGAAATCAATATTATAGTCTGCGGTATCGTGCCTATTAAAAGCAAAATCCCTTTCACCGTCAACTAACGTAACGAAAGCCAAAGTGGTGTTTCTTTCATTATCGACTTGGATATCAAGAATATCAAAACCGACCTTTTCGGCTTCGGATATAAGAAATTTACCCGTAGTGTCTTTGCCCACTCTACCGACGAAAGCAACCTTTGCGCCCGTTTTTTTAGCGCTTGCGCCCGCGTTTAAGGTAGCGCCACCTATACACGCCTGAAAAGCAAGTTTCCCGTCCTTTTTTTCGCCGAACATATCAACTAAAATTTCACCTATAAAAGCAATCATTTTTTATCCCCTATAATAATTTATTAAACAACCTTTTAATATAATTTGTTTTTCTGCGTCGGTTAAAGCGTCCATCTTCAAGGTTATAGTTCTTGGATTGTCGCCCAAAACTTTTGCCGTAAAGGTTTTATCGCCGTTCGCCACCCCTTGTTTAATATTCTCAATATAAACGTATTCGCCAACCTTAAAGTCGTTTTCATCAACAAGCAAGGGCAACATACCCCAGTTGATAAGGTTGCTACGGTAACGCTTGGTAGCGTATTCTTTAGCAATATTAGCAACCCCGCCCAAAACTCTTTGGCAAGACGCTGCCTGTTCTCTTGCAGAACCGTCACCCGGTTTAATTGAGCAAACTACACTACCGTAAGTGGTGGTGTTTTGGTCAACGCCGAGTTCCGTCGGGAACGCCCCGTCACGAACGGCTTTAGCGCGCGCAACGTAATCGGGGTCTTTTCTAGAAAGAGCAAACTCTGCAAGTTTTAAGGGGTTAGAACGGTAAGACGAAGTTTCCCCCGACGGAATAAGTTCGTCGGTTGTGGTAACGGGGTCTTTTAGAACGGAAACCACTTTTAATAAAAGGTTATCTTTTAAGGCTTCCATCTTTGGCCAGTCTGCGATATTCGGGCCGTAAACGAGCGATTTAGCGTCGTCTGCCTTGCCCGTTCCGTTAAACACTCTCGCTTTGTAAATCTTGTTATCAAAGCGATATTTTTTGATTTTAGAAGAATATTCCATATCCATAGCCGAAGTTATAGCCCCGCCGTTCTTTGCTGTTGCAGCGATACTTCTAGCATCCATAAGAGCAACGGCTGAAAGTTGACCGTTCACAGGTTTGCTACCTTCTCTACTTTCAAAGTTTCTAGTAGTATGGCGAATGGAAAGCCCGTTGTTCTGTGGAACGTCGCCCGCGCCGAAACAAGGACCGCAGAAAGCAGTTTTAATTACCGCGCCGTTAACCATAAGTTTGCCGACGTAACCGTTATCAACCAGCCCTTTATAAACGGGTTGGCTAGACGGATAAACGTCTAAAGTAAAATCGTTATTATTAACGGGGGTATCGCCTAAAATGTCAGACGCTTCTGCAATATTTTCGTACATACCGCCCGCGCAACCTGCGATTACGCCTTGTTCTACGTAAACTTTTCCATCGCGAATTTTATCGGTTAGTTTGAATTCCCCTTTACCTTCGGGTAAAAGTTTCTTGCCTGCTTCTTCACATTCTTTTAGAAGTTCGTAAGGACGGGACAAGAATTCCCTAATCGTGTAAGCGTTAGACGGGTGGAAAGGAAGAGCAATCATAGGCTCTACCTTAGAAAGGTCTATAACTATACCTTTATCGTAATAAGCGCCGTTGTCGGGGCTTATTTGCTTATAAGCATCTTCTCTGCCGTGTTGTGCGTAATAAGCCCTAGTCTTTTCGTCAGTTACCCAAACGGAAGAAAGGCAAGTGGTTTCGGTAGTCATAACGTCAATGCCGTTTCTAAAATCCATAGATAAAGTTTTAATGCCGTTACCAACGAATTCCAAAACCTTATTTTTAACGAAACCCGACTTAAAGGTTGCTTTTACGAGAGCAAGCGCAACGTCGTGCGGACCAACCCCCTTTCTTAATCTACCCTTAAGATTTACCGCAACGATTTCTGGCATATCTAAATCGTAAGTTCTATTTAAAAGTTGTTTTACCAGTTCCGGACCACCTTCGCCGATAGCCATAGTTCCGAGCGCGCCGTATCTAGTGTGCGAGTCAGAGCCCAAAATCATACCGCCTGCAAAAGCGCGCATTTCACGCATATATTGATGTATTACCGCAAGGTGTGGGGGCACGAACGCGCCACCGTATTTTTTAGCGGCGGAAAGCCCGAAAACGTGATCGTCTTCATTGATAGTTCCACCAACGGCGCAGAGCGAGTTGTGGCAGTTAGTTAAGGTGTAAGGTAACGGGAATTTATAAAGCCCAGAAGCCTTTGCCGTTTGTATAATACCCACGTAAGTAATATCGTGCGAAGTAATTTCATCAAACTTTATATTAAGTTTATTTTCCGACTCGGAAAGGTTGTGGCTTTGCAAAATTTTATAAGCCATACTGCCCTTTCTTGCCTGCTCGTCTGCCTTGCCAGCCTTAACGAGTTTGCCGTCTTTAAAATAAACGCCTTTATCAATAAGTTTAATCATAAGCCCTTCTCCAAAAGTACATTTTTTCTTATTGTACCATATTGACGGCGTTTTAGCAAGCGTATAAAAACTACAAATAAACTTTATAAATACCAAAATCCCCCTTGATTTTTCTAAATTATTGTATTACAATAAAGGTATGAAAAAATTTAAGTTCAAATTCAACGGGCTCGTTTGGGGGCTTTTAGCATTGTGCATTATAGTATCTATAGGTGGGTTAATATGGAACGTAATAACCTTTATAGACGCTATTAAAAGAACGGATAAAATAGTTGTTAACGGACTAATAACGGGGTTTAACGCACTTTTAGCCCTGCTTGTAATAAGCGTTACCGCGTATAGTAGATACGTTGTTAAAGACGGCAAACTTTACACCCGTTTCGGCATAATTTTTAATAAGGTAGACGTAAAAGAGATAGTGCAGTTTACCCACTTCAAAAAGAGCGACAAGTTGGTTGCGTATTTTAAGAGCGCAGAATACACGGTAATAGTAATTTCGCCCGAAGAATTTGAAGATTTTATACTTGCCGTTAGAAAAATCAACCCTGAAATAATATACGACAGTAAAATTGAAGGCGAAGACACCCCTAATTGACAAAAAAAATTTTAAAATCATATAAATAATCGTTGACAATATTCCCGTATAGGAGTAAACTGTAAATATAAAAAAGCGAATAAATCCGGTAGGTAAGGCTACCATAGGGATACGGATTGCTACCGCAAAATAGTGGAGACACTATGAGATGGTGAACAGGTCAGGTCGAAACCAAGGCTTAACCTAACGCAATTACACAGCCCTACGGTGCTAAAGCCAGAATGGTTGCGCGTGTTTTTCACGTAGTCATTTTTTCAAGTAGCAAATAGCCTACCGATTATTCGGTGGGCTTTATTTATTGCCAAAGGAGGATGCTATGACTGAAAAATTGACCGCTCTTTACGAAAAACTTACCTTTTGTTTTGAGACGCGTAAGTTTGCCGACCTGCGCATTACACTTTTAGATATGGAACCTTTGGACATAGCGCAATTCCTTGAAAACAATCTTGACGAAAAAGAGCAAATAGTATTCTTCCGTTTGCTACCTAAAGAACTAGCGTCAGACGTTTTTATCGAGATAGACACCGATACGCAAGAAGACCTTATCAAACACTTTACCGATAAGGAACTTAAAGCTGTGGTGGACGATATGTTTATAGACGATACCGTAGATATTATTGAAGAAATGCCTGCAAACGTCGTTAAACGTATATTAAAGACTTCAGACCCCGAAAACAGAAAACAAATAAACGAACTTCTTTCCTACCCCGAAAACTCGGCGGGGTCAATTATGACAACTGAATACGTTTCCTTTTCGGCATCTACTTCGGTAGAAGAAGCAATCGGCAAAATTCGAAGAATAGGCGTTAACAAGGAAACGATTTATACTTGCTACGTTACCGACCGTAAAAAACATTTGGTAGGCGTTGTAACGGTAAAAGACCTTTTACTTGCCAACAATAACGAACTTATTCTTAATATAATGGATACCAACGTAATCACGGCAAACACCTTAGACGAAAGAGAAGACGTTGCGCAAACGCTTGCAAAATACGACTTCCTTGCCTTGCCCGTTATAGATAAAGAAGGTTGTTTAGTAGGCATTATCACGGTTGACGACGCCGTGGACGTTATACAAGAAGAAGCCACCGAAGATATTCAAAAGATGGCGGCTATTTTACCTAACGAAAAGCCTTATCTTAAACAATCGGTTTGGAGCATTTGGAAAGCTAGAATACCTTGGCTACTTTTACTTATGATTTCCGCAACTTTTACTAGTATGATTTTAACTAGTTACGAAACAAGGCTTACCACCGTTTCTACCGTGCTTTACGCTTTCGTGCCTATGCTTATGGGTACGGCGGGTAACGCGGGCGGTCAATCGTCGGTTACCGTTATCCGTGCGTTAGCGCTTGACGAAATTGAGTTTAAGGACATATTTAAGGTAATCTGGAAAGAACTACTTGCATCTATATTCCTTGGGCTTGCAGTTGCCGTAGTTTGCTTTGCTAAGATGATGCTTATAGATAATCTTTACAATCCCATCACTTGGCAAGTCGCCGCGGTAGTTTCCATCGTGTTATTCGCAACAATAGTTCTTGCAAAACTTATCGGTTGTATGTTACCCCTTTTCGCAAAGAAAATCAAACTTGACCCCGCAGTTATGGCTAGCCCGTTTATTACCACTATCGTGGACGCGTTGTCGCTTATAATTTACTGCTCGGTTGCAATAGCAATTTTAGGCTAAAATTAACCCACCCTTTTTCGGGGTGGGTTTTTAACATTTTTCTTCTCTGTATCATACAATATAACGATACACGAAGGAGGAAATTCAATATGTGTTGTCAAAACAGATGCAACGGATGCTGTAACAATTGTAATCGCTCAAATACAACTAGCGTAGTTTACGTTCGTGGCGCGCAAGGACCACAAGGACCTATCGGTCCACAAGGTCCTCAAGGACCTATAGGCTTAACGGGCGCTACTGGCCCGCAAGGTCCGATAGGTTTAACAGGCGCAACGGGCGCTACCGGTCCTCAAGGGCCGATAGGTTTAACAGGCGCTACCGGTCCTCAAGGGCCGATAGGTCCTATCGGTCCGGCAGGATTATCCGACGGTATTTACGCTGCTGGCACTACCGCCACCGTTGCTAGTGGAGCAATAATTCCCATTGCACTTTCAACTTCTACCCCCACGACTACTATGTCGGTAAGTGGTAACGCCGTAAACATAACCACGGCAGGCACTTATTTGGTATCGTATTACGCTGAAGGCTCTGGCACTACGGGCGAACATACGGTTAGCTTATATCAAAACGGCGTAGCGCTTGCTAATAACGATATAATAATAGCTAACGGCGCAGAAACGGGGTCTGCAAGTAGAACGGTAATAGTTAACGCCACGGGCGCAAGCACTCTTTCGCTATATAATACTTCTGCGGAAGACCTTGCAATTACGGACGCATCAATTAGCGTATTGAAATTAGCGTAAAAGATAAAAAACGGCAAATTTTTGCCGTTTTTTAATTTCCCGTAGTAATATTTATTTTACCTTCTAAAGAAACGTGAACTTTTATAGTTCCACTATAATCCGTGCGCCAAATTTGCCGAGCGGAATTTTCCGGTTTTAACCTATACAACAAACTACTTGACGGATGCCCGTAAAAGTTGTTGCCACCAACCGATATAATAGAATTATCTGGATTTATTAGGTCTAAAAACTCTTGGCACGTGCCGTCGTCAGAGCCGTGGTGCGATACTTTTAGAAAATCTATCGAACTAAGATTTATATTTACGTTAGCGTTTTTAAAATAGCCGTTAAAAACGCCTTTTTTATAATCTTCTATAAGTTTTAATTCTTGCGTTTTACCACTATCCCCCGTAAATAAAAACCTTATCCCCTTATATTCTAAATAAATAAAGGGCGAAACGTCGTTTATTTGGCTAGACGTAGGTTGACTTGAAAAATTAAAATCTCTATAACTACTACCACTCATACCTATAGGCAAAGGGGATAAAAAGCCCACGAAATAGTCTTTATCGTAAAAACACTTTCCCTGCTCGGAAATATCAAAAGTAGCGCCCTTATATTCTAGGAAATTATACGCTTGCTCATAATACTCGTAATCTTCTTTACACACCACTTCGGGAACGAACGCCATTACAACGCCAACATTTTTAAGCGCTTGCGCCGTACCGCCTACGTGGTCGGTATCAGGGTGAGTAAGAACTAGATAATCGAGTTTATTTACCGAAAAACGCTTTAAGTTTTTCTTTACGTTTTTAACGGCGAAGTCTGAACCGTTTCCACAATCGATAAGCATATTTTTACAGTCTGGAAACCGTATTAAAATACTATCGCCTTGCCCTACGTCGATATAAGTAACGTAAAGCCCACCCTTTAAGGACGGCAAACTAGTTTTATCGCAACCGACGAAAGTAAAAACGCATAATAGGCATAAAATAGCGACGAATATTGCAATTATTCTTGTTTTTCTTTTGTGTTTGCCGTAGTTCATTACACCTTTTTATTCTTCTTTTTCTTTACCGAAAATTCTGCTATACCTTTCTTTATCTCGTCAACGTATTTAAGCGCCGTTTGATAGCCGATATCGTACATTTCTTCTGCTTTTGAAAAGGCTATCGGGCTAAATTCACCAAGCGCCATAGGTATCATAACGTCTGCGTTAGCATAACCTTGCGCCCAAGGCTCTTTTGCGCCGAGTTTATATGTCGGTATCAATTTAGAAAGCAATCCACCTTTAGTTTTGTGGTCGGAAAGGTCTATACCAACCACGAATTGCCCGCCGAGTTCCCTAACTCTGTCTGCAGGCACGGAATTTGTAAACGCCCCGTCAACGAAATATTCTCCGTCTATTTCCACAGACTTAAAGAAAGGCGGATAGCAACTTGAAGAACATAACGCCTTTGCAATATTGCCTTGGGTAAAAACCTTTTCCGCCCCCGTTTGGTACTCGGTAGCGATACATACGAAAGGCTTTGCAAGTTCTTCTATATTTTTCACGCCAAGTTGACCTTCTATAACACTAGCCAACTTATCCGTACCCATATTTATCATAACCTTGTTTTTAACGTCGGCAGGATCTAAACGCCTTAACATTTCCATAATATCCGTTGGGCTATATCCCGCAGAATACAACGCGCCGACTATACTGCCGATACTAGTACCACCAACCAC
>JAFTIK010000088.1 GCA_017456945.1 Clostridia bacterium | reverse complement strand
CTTGATTACCCGTGCCAGAAGTAAAATTCATTAGAGATTTATTACACACGTCGAAAAGTTTATAGCACCCTGAAAAAGCCGACGTATAAATATCTTTAACGTTACTACCTATCGTTATCGTTACTAGATTTCTGCACCTAGAAAAAGCATATTCTCCGATAAAATTCACCCCGTCGCCAACGGTAGCCTTTATAAGGTGATTACACATTTCGAAAGCATAGTTACCTATAAAATTAACGTCGTTACCGATCGTAACATACCGTATTCCCCTACATTCTTGGAAAGCGCCCGTATCAATAAAAGTAGGCGCGCCGTCAGGAATAACGACTTCGCTTATATTTTTACACTCGAAAAATGCCTTTACACCGATATAAGCAAGTCCCGTGCCAAAAGTCACATTTTCTAAAAGGTCACAACTTGCAAACGCCTGTTCGCCGATAGTTTCTAAAGAATTAGGCAATATCGCTTCGGAAATTCTATCACAATCGTAAAAAGCTTTATCGCCGATAGATTTTACCGTTTCGCCAAAAGTTACCGATTTTAGAGAAGTACAAAGCGCCAACGCTTGTTCGCCGATTTCTTCAACCCCGTTTTCAAAAGTTATTTCTTTAAGATGCGAATTAGCGTAAAAGGCTTTCTTACCAACCTTTGTTACAGAACTTGGTATAACGAATTCAATAACGCCTTCGCCGAACGCAAAGGCTTCGTCTGAAATAGCAACGACAGGTTCGCCGTTATATTTAGTAGGAATATTTATTTTATAATCTTTACAACTACCTATTCCCGCAACCGAATAACCGCCTTTAACCTTTTCAAATTTAAGCCCCGTAGGATTTTTTTCACCACAAGATAGCAAAAAGGCGCTAGTTAACGAGAGAATAAAGATTAAAAATAAAGTTAAAAATTTTTTCATAAAATTACTTTAACTGATTTCTTTTAGAAATGTATTCTTCGTAATAAGGCAAATATTTTTTTGTATTAAAAAGCATTTTATCAAACAATTCCCTAGCCTTATCTTCGGGCAAGCAAACGTTCGGATTGTTCATAAACGCAACGAATGCTTGTTCGTAGTTTCCGTTAAGAGCAGCGTCGGTAACCGTTTCTTGCTCTTCTATAACGCGCATAATAAGAGCGTTCAAAGCAGTAGGAATTTCCCCAGCATAAACAGGGCGAACGCTATCGCCAGAAAAGAAAGCGTTGGTTTCAACCACGACGTCGAGCGGATTATTTCCCACTTGCCCCACGTTCGGAACGTTAACGTTGGTAACGAAATCACCCAACCCCAAAAGCGCTTTAATTTGACGAACGGTTTCTTCACCTGAATCGCGAAGTTCAAAAAGTTCGCCTGCAAATCTTTTGTTTTGGCGTTCAATTCTTTGCGCTTGCTCAAGCTTACGCCAAGCAACCGTAGTTAAAGAAAACCCGTATTTTTTAATGGTTTTTTTGTCTGCTAAAAACCATTTTCCTGGGCAAAATTCCGCCAAGTGACGATCACCTGCCGCAGCAATAGCGCCGTAACGCTTAAACAATGTAAATTTAACTCGTTCAGTAGTAACGTAAGCGCCGTTAGCCCAGTGTTTCGCTTCTTTACTAGCCCTAAGTTTACCACCGTGCTCGTCTATATAAGCATCGTACACGGGAATTAAATCCATACCCTTATACTTTGCCTCAGTAAGAAAGGTAAAGTGGTTTACACCAACGATATTTACACGAATATCGTCACGAACGGCGTCAACGCCATACTTTTCCTTTAAGATTTTACAAAGCAACTTTTGCGTGCCGAAAACTTCGTGGCAACACCCGAACGCTTTAATTTCTGGAAATACTTTATACAAAGTTCTTACACACATACTCATAGGGTTAGTAAAGTTAATTACCCAAGCGTTAGGACAGTTTTCTTTAATAGCAAGCGCAAACTCTTTAAACATAGGTAAAGTTCTTAACGCGCGAACTATACCACCCGGCCCCGTAGTATCGCCTACCGATTGATAAATCCCGTATTCTTCGGGCGCATGCACATCAGACTCCATTTCGTCAAACGTACCTGGAAGAATTGATATAACGACGAAATCTGCCCCCGTAAGAGCATCTTCGATTTTTTCACAACAAATATATTCCCACTTTCCTTTAACGTCTTCACGCTGAGAAAGCATATTTCCTATAACGGCGTTCTTTTTCGCCGATTCAACGTCTATATCGTACAAACGAATTTGACCGCCGATCTCACAGTCTTTTGCAAGATCGTTCATTAAGTTTTGCGCCCATGCGCGCGAGCCACCACCTAAGTAAGCAATATGTAAATTTTTTACGTCTTTCATTTTATATCCGTTTTCCTTAACCGTTTTAAGAAAAAAGTTATCACGGCGCAAGGCGCGTTCACCTTGCGCCGTTTTAACCTTATTTTTTGTTATTTAGTTCCCCTAATTAAAAGGCTTGTTAGTATTATTTACCCCAAGTTATAGCGCCGTTTGCTATCTTCCAGTAAGTAGTGGTTACGTTAGGCGCGTTTGCAACGCTAGTATATCTCTTAACACCAACAAGTTTATTAGTAGCCGTGCAGTTTTCTGCATCTACCGTATATATATCGGTGTTATTAGCATAACTTGCCAAAACGTCTTTAGAAATAACTACTACGTTTGTAAATTTGCTATATTCTTCAAACTTTGCAGCACTTGAATATACGCCGTACATTGCGGTCATACTACCAAAACTATTATTTTTCAAAGTATAATCCGCATCAACTTTAATCAATACGTTGGTTAAAGTTGAACTATACATATCGCAACTTAAAGGCGCTGTATATGGATTTTTAGTAGCGGTTCTTAATTTAGGAGTATGAATATAAACGTTTTCGATAAGCGCATTCTTCATATGAGCGCAAATGGTAG
>JAFTIK010000087.1 GCA_017456945.1 Clostridia bacterium | reverse complement strand
TACCAAACAACGGTCAAAACGTTAAGGCTGAAAAGATTTTGGAAATCAGTTTAGAACACAAAATTTTAGAGAAGTTAAATCAACTTTTTGAAACGGATAAAGAAAAACTTAAAAAGTATTCGGTGGTGCTTTACGAGCAGGCAAGACTACTAGAAGGGCTTTCTATCGACAACGTAACCGAATTTGTTGGCGCAATGAGCGAAATAATGTAAAAAAAATTAAAAAACTACAAAAACACCTTGATTTTTTCAAGGTGTTTTTAATTGTTTTATGTTATTATGTTAAGGTAAAAAATTCTGTTTAGGAGAAATGCTTATGCTTAGATTAAATAGCATAACGAAAAACTACAAAGTTGCAGGGGGCGAAATCCAAGTTTTAAAGGGTTTGTCCGTCAACTTTCGCAAGAGCGAGTTCGTTTCTATTTTAGGCCCGTCTGGTTGTGGAAAAACCACCACTCTTAATATCGTGGGCGGGCTAGATAAATATACTTCGGGCGACCTTATCATTGCGGGCAAAAGTACCAAAAATTTTAACGATCGCGACTGGGATATTTATCGTAACGAAAGAATAGGTTTTATTTTCCAAAGTTACAACCTTATTCCACACCAAACGGTTTTAGGTAACGTAGAACTTGCGCTTACCATTTCCGGCGTTGGTAAAGAAGAAAGGGTAGCAAGGGCGCTACGCGCTTTGGAAAAGGTTGGGCTTAAAGGGGAAGAACACAAGCGCCCCAACCAACTTTCAGGTGGCCAATGCCAAAGGGTGGCAATAGCAAGAGCGCTCGTTAACGAGCCGGATATACTGCTTGCAGACGAGCCCACGGGCGCGCTCGATAGTAAAACTAGCGTGCAAATTATGGACCTTATAAAAGAGATTTCAAAAGACAAACTCGTTATTATGGTTACCCATAACGCCGAGATTGCCGAAGAATATTCCACCCGTATAGTTCGTTTGGTTGACGGGGAAATAGTAGAAGATACCAACCCTTATACCGAGCAAGAAGAAGAGAGCGAACGCCAAGTTCAAGAACAATCTAAGCAACCAACTAAAAAGAAAACCAAAGCCAAAATGAGTTGGTGGACGGCGTTTAAACTTTCAGCAAGAAACTTGTTTAGCAAGCGTGGTAGAACCTTGCTTACTTCTATTGCAGGCTCTATCGGCATAATCGGTATATCTGCAGTTCTAGCCGTATCTGCTGGCGTTCGTGGTTACATAGCGAGCATGCAAGACGATATGCTATCAGGCAACCCCGTAACGATAGAAGAAACGGGTTATAACTTTTCTTCTATGATGGAAGGGCTTACGATAGAAGAGAAAAAACAAATGCTTGTAGAAAAAGGTTACGTCAACGTGGATTCTATGATAGAATACCTTGCCGACCAGTATAAAACGATGGATTCGTTTATGGTGGAAAACGAACTTACCGAAGACTATCTAAACTACGTGGCGCAAATGCCTAAAGATTATGGTAACATCATGTTTGATTACGGCTTGGACGTAACCAACAATATTTATACCGACTATACCGTTACAAATACGATAGGTGAAACGGCGTCTTTATCTGGTATTAGGGCAAGATACACTAGCATAATGAAAAAAACGCAGTTTTCTGAACAATCGTCATTAATAGCGTCGCTAGGCGATATCTTTATGCAAGCGATTGACGACCCTGAATATATCCTTTCTCAATACGATTTGATTGACAGTGGGCGTATTGCAACCGCAAAAGACGAAATAATGTTAGTAGTAAACGACGATCAAACGTTAACCGACTTAACTTTAGCGCAACTTGGGTATTATCCACAAGAAGAGTTTATGAACCTTATTTATAGGGTGGACGAAGATACGACTAACGACCCCGAAGACTATAAGAACAAGTTTTCTTTTGAAGAACTTAAATCCAAAACTTTCACCTGGTATGCTAACGATATCGTATTCAACAGAACGGACGACAGTATGCAAAATATGTTTACGCCCTTTACTTATAACGATATTACCGACGAGTTTACCGTAACCATAGAAGACGACGATAAGGTGGAACTTAAAATAGTCGGCATACTTAAACCCAAAGCCGAAATTAATTACGGCTGTTTGCAAGCCGGCGTGTATTATACCGACGCTTTAACCAAACATATCCTTGATATAAACGGTAAAAGCCAAATTATAACTTATATGAACGCTCAAGCCGAGCCGTTAGAAACCTTTGGTGGTTTAGTAAAGAAAGACGGTGGATTGCAAACTATGGGTGGTAAATACATACCTTTCTCATACACCTATTATTACGAAGATTATACTACGCCCTTAACAGCAGAATCAATGGTTGGTTCGTTAGACGCAATGAGTAGTCTTATGTCAAGCATGATGGGTGGTGGCTCAAGTAGTACGAGTGGGGATATTTACACTCTTTCCTTTAGACATCTAGGTGGAAACAATCTAGCAGAAAGCGTTAAGATATATCCTAAAAACTTTGAAATAAAAGATAAGGTTACAGATTATCTTGACAAGTGGAACGAAGAAGGCGATATAACCGTAGGTGATAAAGTAATTCCGTTTGAAGATAGGGCTGAAGTAGTTTATACCGATACTTTAGAATTAATAATAGCAATGATTAACTCTATGATAGATATAGTAACCATAGCGCTAATATCATTTACTTCGCTAGCGCTCGTGGTATCTTGCGTTATGATAGCCATTATCACTTACGTTTCGGTAGTGGAAAGGGTAAAGGAAATAGGCGTTATTCGTTCGCTAGGTGGCAGAAAGCGTGACGTTTCAAATCTTTTCAACGCAGAAACCTTAATGCTAGGGCTCGGCTCGGGGTTAGTTGGCGTTGGCTTTACCTATATTCTATCCTTTATAGTAAATATAATCGTACAAAACGCAGCGGGCTTTAACATAATGATTTTAGAGCCGTTATCAGCGCTTATAATGGTGCTACTATCCGTCGGCTTAACCGTTCTTTCTGGGCTTATCCCGTCAAGAAAGGCTGCAAAGCAAGACCCCGTAGTCGCGCTACGTACCGAATAAAAGGATTACACCCGATTTCAAGTGAAATCGGGTGTTCTTATTGACAGATAGGGTTAGTGGTGTTAAAATAAAAAAAGGGTGATACTAATGAAAAAATTAAAAGAGAACAAAGTATTCAGTTTTATAGTAATAGCCGTGGTTTACGCGCTTGCAGGCATTGCGGGCTACTTTACCTTTCAGTTGCTAAACGCGCTCGATTTATGGCTTAAACTACTTATTGCAGACGTAGTTGCTACCGTGGTAACTTTTATATTTAGCGTGATATTTTCCAACGCTTCCGTTTACGACCCGTACTGGAGCGTTCAACCGATTTTTATAGTAATCGCGCTCGCTATAGGTAAAGAATTAAGGGTAGCAAGTATTTTACCGATAATAGCAATTTGCATTTGGGGCGTTTGCCTTACTGCTAACTGGGCTTACACTTTCGGCGATTTAACCCACCAAGACTGGCGTTATACTATGCTAAAAGAAAAAACGGGTATTTTTTACCCGATAATAAATTTCGTGGGCATACATCTAGTTCCAACTCTAGTAGTTTACGGGTGCGTTTTACCCGCCGTTTATACTATTGAACTATCTTTAACGGCAAACGTTGGCAGTTATATATTCTTTGCGCTTTCTATTCTTGCAGTACTATTACAAGGCGCGTCGGATATTCAAATGCACAAGTTTAGAAAAAACAGAACTACGCCGTTTATTAGAACGGGTTTGTGGAAATATTCCCGCCACCCCAACTATTTGGGCGAAATAACTATGTGGTGGGGAATAGGCTTGGCGTTCGTTTGCGCTTGCCTGTCAATGTGGTATCTAATAGCAGGCGCTGTTGCAAACACCTTGCTATTTACCTTTGTAAGTATTCCTATGGCTGAGAAACGTCAGGGCAAAAAACAAGGGTTTAGCGAATATAAAGCTCAAACGAGATTTTTATTACCTATAAAAAAATAGTTTTTAATATGACATAGGTTTGTCACAAACTCTTTATATAATACAACCGTAAAATAAAGGAGGTTGTATTATGAAAAAGAAAGTAAACGTTACCGAACAATTTAACAAACATTATCCCAACGGAATTTTAGTGGATTCGGTGGACCTGCTCTTTGCAGACGACCCTCAACCCGTAAAAAACAAGCGTCGCCCGATAAACACTTCGCTTATAAAAATGATTTTACTAGGTATAG
>JAFTIK010000086.1 GCA_017456945.1 Clostridia bacterium | reverse complement strand
TCTATCGATTTTAAAGTTGTTTCTGCCCTGTTCAAAGGTAATGCCGAAAACTTGTTTCGTTTCTTTTTCTTCGGGAACGTAATCGGGGTCTATTTGAACTACGTTATAAGTTCCGTTACGCTTTGCTTGAAGAATTTCCAAAGCCTTGGGCGAATAAGACGGTGCGATAACCCCGTCGGAAACTTCTCTTTTAATAATTTTTGCGGTAACTTCGTCACATTCGTCGGAAAGAGCAATCCAGTCGCCGAACGAACTCATTCTGTCCGTACCCCTTGCTCTTGCGTAAGCGCAAGCAATAGGAGAATCGTCTAAACCCACGATATCGTCAACAAAGCATGCTTTCTTTTCCGTTTCGGAAAGTTTTTCGCCAACGGCAGCGCCCGCGGGGCTAACGTGCTTAAAACTAGTAGCGCAAGGTTTGCCGGTTGCTTCTTTAAGTTCCTTTACTAGTTGCCAAGAGTTAAAAGCATCGAGAAAGTTAATATATCCCGGCTTACCGCTTAAGATTTTTACGGGAAGATCTGTCCCGTTTGCCATATATATTCTTGAAGGTTTTTGGTTGGGATTACAACCGTATTTAAGTTCTAATTCCTGCATGATTATCTCCTATTTATTCTTATTGATTATAATTTCTTCCGCCTTGCCGTCTTCAAGTGAAACTACTCTGACGAAAAGGGATACTTTGTTATCTTCGTTAAGGTTATTCCAAACTAGTTCGGAAAGTTCTTTCGCCGTGTTTGGTAAAACCACCTTTTCGGGCTCGCCGTAGAAAGACGGAATCGGATTGCCGTCACACTCGTAAGTGTGAATAAAATGACCTAACCCGTTTACTGGCGAATAACTGTAAAAATATCTGTTACAAACTTCGGGATTACCGTCGTTACTCTTTAAGATAGAAAGTTTATAGTTAAAGGTCTTTCCTTCTAGACAGTAATTTAAAATTGCTGAAATTCTGGGTGTATAGTTGGGGTGGTCTGGCTCGAATTCACGGGTATGTAGGGATTTTTCAAACGAAAAACCGTCGTCGCCGTGTTCTTTGATATAGTTATACACGGTATCCGTTTGGTCGCCGTTGGTAACGATATCACTTGCCCCACATTCTAGATAAGGATTGTAAATGATAAGGCTAGGATCTTCAAGTTTACTTTCGTCGAAAGCCTTGGTTCTCATACCACCTTGATATCTTTCAAAAATACGGTTACGGCTGTTTGCGCTTCTACCCATAATAAAGTAGGCAATCATTGCGCTCTTACCGTCTTGACTTTTGCCGACGATAATTCCCCTACCTGGGTAAGTGTTGGTTGAAAGTAATTGTTCTATAGTATTTAATCCTTGTTTACTCATTTTATTTCTCCTTTTTGTATCATTTGGCAGACTTTTTTAAGCGATTCGGGAAGAATTTTCCATTCGGCTTCTTCCATTACGCGTTTTTGTAAGATTTCGGGGGTGTCGTTTTCTAAAACGTTAACCGCCTTTTGCATAATTATCTTTCCACCGTCTGCAATTTCGTTTACGAAGTGAACGGTTGCGCCCGTTACTTTCACACCGTATTCAAGCGCTTTTTCGTGAACTTTAAGACCGTAAAACCCTTCACCGCAAAAACTAGGGATAAGCGCGGGGTGAACGTTGATAATTCTGTTTTTATATCTATCTGTAAAATCCTTTGACAGAATACACATAAAACCCGCTAAGACTATAACTTCGGCGTTGCATTCTTCAAGTTCTTTGATTATGCCCGCTTCAAAGTCTTTTTGAGTAGCCCCTTTTCTTTGAACTACTACCCCTTCTATACCTGCGTTTTCCGCGCGGGTAAGGGCGTACGCCCCGTTCTTGCTAGATATGACTTTTACTAGTTCGCCTTCTTGCAGTTTTCCTGCTTTTTCGTAATCGATTATGGCTTGAAGATTTGTTCCACCACCCGATACGAGAACGGCTATTTTTACCTTATCGTTCATTTTTCTCTCCGAATTCACTTTGTTTATAAGTAGGCGTAAAGCATCTGCAAGTTTTTACCCGCAAATGCTTACGTACGCTAATTAGCAAATTTCTATTTTGTTTTCAGACTTAACGATTTCACCCATAACGTAAGCGTCTTCACCGTTTGCCTTTAAGATTTCAACAGCCTTTTTAGCGTCTTCTTTATTTACTACTACGCTCATTCCTACGCCCATATTAAAGGTGTTGAACATATCTCTTTCGGAAACGTTGCCCGTCTTTGCTATAAGTTTGAATATCGGCAATATCTTAACGGCGCTCTTATTAATCTTTGCGCAGTAACCTTCGGGAATACTTCTGGGAATATTTTCATAGAAACCACCGCCCGTAATATGAGATATTGCTTTAACTTGTACGCTTTCGATAAGTGACAAGATAGATTTAACGTAAATCTTGGTCGGCGTTAAAAGAGTTTCGCCAAGGCTCTTTCCACCAAGTTCTTCCATCGGGGTTTTTATATCTGCGTTTTCAATATCAAACACCTTTCTTACAAGAGAGAAACCGTTACTGTGAACGCCGCTAGATGCGATTGCGATTACAGCGTCCCCTTCTTTAATCGTCTTATTGTCAAGAATTTTAGTTTTGTCAACTACACCAACTGCAAAACCTGCAAGGTCGTATTCGTCAACGGGGTACAAACCTGGCATTTCCGCAGTTTCGCCACCGATTAGCGCTGCGCCCGACTGAACGCAACCTTCTGCAACGCCCGAAACGATAGACGCAACGCGTTCGGGCACGTTTTTGCCAACTGCAATGTAATCTAAGAAGAACAAGGGTTTTGCTCCGCAACAAATTACATCGTTAACGCACATAGCAACGCAGTCAATACCAACGGTATCGTGCTTATCCATAAGGAAAGCAAGTTTGAGTTTAGTACCAACGCCATCCGTCCCACTAACTAAAACGGGATTCTTGATACTAGTATCTAGCGAGAACAATCCGCCGAAACCACCGATATCAGAGCAAACGCCCGACGTCATCGTTCTTTTGATATGTCCTTTCATCAATTCTACCGCTTTATAACCAGCGGTAATATCTACGCCTGCTTGTTTATAACTTTCACTAAAACTTTTTTCGTGCATAATCCTTTTCTCCATTAAATATGTCTTTTGGTTTTTTCTTCTATGTTAATTTTCATTTCGTACTTGTTAGGTTGTGATGGCTTTGGTATTTCGGTGGGATAAACCCCGTCGAAACACGCGTAACAGAAACTGTTTTTACCACCGCACGTTGCTATCTTTTTCATATCTTCTAAATCTAGATAGCCTAGCGTATCTACGCCGACGAGTTTTCTTATTTCTTCTACCGAGTGGTTGTTTGCGATAAGATCCTTTCTATCCTTAACGTCCGTTCCGTAATAGCACGGAAACAAGAAGGGTGGCGAAGACACCATAAAGTGAACTTCAGTAGCGCCGGCATCACGAAGTAGTTTAACTACCCTACCACTCGTAGTTCCCCTTACTATCGAGTCGTCAACCATAACCACGCGCTTGCCGTTTACAACCGAGCGAATTGGGTTAAGTTTTTTTCTAACTTGATCTTCCCTATCCTTTTGTTCTGGGAAAATGAACGTTCTACCTATGTATTTATTTTTCAAGAAACCAAGTTCAAACGAGATACCAGATTCTTTTGCGTAACCCACAGCCGCATCGTTACCAGAGTCGGGAACGCTTATTACCACGTCTGCATCAACAGGATATTTCCTTGCAAGATATCTACCCATCTCTACCCTTGCTTCGTGAACGGAATATTCGTCTATAATCGAGTCGGGACGAGCGTTATATACGAACTCGAAAATACAAGAAGACATCTTTTCCTTTCCACAATGCTCTTCTATAGAACGAACGCCGAAAGAATCGAAAATAACAATTTCACCTGGTTTTATAGAACGAACGAGTTTTGCCCCAACGGCGTCGAGAGCACAACTTTCACTTGCAACTACGTACGAACCATCTTCCGTTCTGCCGTAACAAAGTGGTCTGAAGCCACGGGGGTCACGAGCTGCAATAAGTTTTGTAGGCGACATTGCTACTATGCAATACGCCCCTTTAATACTATACATTGCTTGACATAAAGCGTGTTCAATAGACGGGGCTTTAAGTCTTTCCTTTATAATCTCGTAAGCGATTACTTCTGTTGCGCCCGTAGAGTGAAATATTGAACCTTCTAATTCAAGTTGGGTGCGAAGTTCGCTTCTGTTAATGATACTGCCGTTATAGGCAACTGCCATACTACCCTTTACGTGATTAACGACGAGTGGTTGTGTGTTCTCGTTAATGATAGAACCTTTAACGCCTGCGCGAACGTGCCCTACGGCGATTTTGCCCATGCCTATCTTGTTAAGCGTTTCCTTATCAAAGACGTCGCCAACCAAGCCCAAATCTTTATGAGTGGTAAACACGCCCCCGTCGTTAACTACGATACCACAACTGTCTTGCCCTCTATGTTGAAGGGCGTACAGTCCGTAATAAGCCATACTAGCAAGATTTTGTTCTTTAGAGGCGTAAACACCAAACACCCCACACTCTTCACGAATTTCTTCCATACTGTTAAATTCTCCTTAAAAAATAACGTGTTTGTTGAGTTTAATAAACATACAAAAGCGAAGAAAAAAATTTTCTACGCTTTTTTCTATTATAAATATCTAGAATTGATTTCTTTGTCCTTTTCAAGAATAGCCTGTTTCTTTGCATCTCTTGCTTTTTGAAGTTTTTCTGCGAGAGCAGCATCTTCAACGGCAAGAATTTGAATAGCGAGTAACGCAGCGTTTTCAGCCCCGTCGATAGCAACGGTTGCAACGGGAATACCCGCAGGCATTTGAACGGTGGAAAGCAACGCATCAATACCGTCTAAAACCGACGCTTTTACGGGTATACCGATAACGGGAAGAGTGGTGTTTGCAGCAATTGCGCCTGCAAGGTGAGCAGCCTTGCCTGCAGCGGCGATTATTACGCCTATTCCGTTTGCGCGAGCGTTAGCCGTAAACTCTTTTGCTTCTACGGGCGTACGGTGAGCAGAATAAATATGCACTTCAGTTTGAACGCCGTAATCTTTGAGAGTTAATATTGCTTTTTCTACTACTTTAAGGTCGCTATCACTACCCATTACGATGGCTACTTTTTTCATTTTAAATTATCTCCGATTGTTTAATTTTTTAATTTTAAATATAAAAAGGCAGTTTGAAAAAACAAACTGCCCAGACGGTCGACTAAACTTAATATTTTTGCTCCCCGCGAGTAATTCTCGCTTATCCGTCAGTCGCAAAAATTATAATTTTTTAGGAACGTATTTAGTATAACATTTTACACGGAAAATTGTCAATTCTTTTTACCGATTTACTATTTAAAAAAGCAAAGCTTTTTAAACTTTTTACACCTTCTTCCATGTGCTTGGCGTAAACAGAAGAATTATTGGAAAAATCTCTAACCTTCCGATTAACATTACCATAGACAACAACACCTTAGAATATGGTGAATATATCGCAAAGTTAGACATAGGTCCAACAAGGTTAAACCCTGGCCCGATATTCCCCATACACGAAAGAGTTGCCGAGAAGTTAGTTAAAAACTCGTTCTTATCTAAACACAATAAAAGAGTGCACAACACTATGATTATAATGTAAAAAACAAAATAAGAGTGAACGTTTCTCTCTACGTCTTTCGACAAGGGTTCGTTTTCAAATTTAACAGGCGTAACGGCTTTGGGATGCAACATTCTCTTTATATCCGCAGTAACAGATTTTACAAGAATAACTACCCTTGACACTTTCATACCGCCACCCGTAGAGCCTGCACAAGCGCCGATTATCATAAGTATCATAATTATCGCTTTAGAGAAAATTGGCCATTCGTTGAAATCTATAGACACAAACCCCGTGGTTGAACTGATACTAGTAACCTGAAAGAAAGCGTGTTTTAAGGCTTCGCCAAAGTGACCTATACTAGAAAGAATATTCAAAGCGATAGCCAAAGTTGAAACGAATATTATAATCATATAAGCGCGAAACTCTTCGCTCTTTAACGCCTTTTTAACGTTGCCTATCAAAACCAAATAGAACAAGTTAAAGTTTATAGAAAACAACAACATAAACACGGCAATAACGATTTGAACATACGAACTGTAAGACGCTATACTATCCGATTTAATACCAAAACCACCAGTACCTGCGGTTGCAAATGCAGTTACCACGCTATCGAAAACGGGCAACCCACCACACAAAAGAACAATAACGAGTATAACAGTCATTGAAAGATATATACCGTAAAGAATACGCGCTGTAAAAGACAGTTTACTAACAAGTTTTCCTACCGTTGGCCCTGGCGATTCTGCGCGCAAAACGTGCATTGCGCCAGAGTTGTACCCCGGCGTTACGGCAAGCACGAAAACGAGCACGCCCATACCACCGAGCCAGTGGGTTGAAGAACGCCAAAACAGTATGCTTTTATCTAGAATTTCTACGTTTGGTATAACCGAACTACCCGTAGTTGTAAAGCCTGAGACCGTTTCAAACAAAGCGTCTATATACGAAGGAATAGCGCCGTTAAGAGCGAAAGGTATCGCGCCGAAAACCGACATCAAAATCCAAGCGAGAGATACGATTACAAACCCTTCTTTAGCGTAGATCGACTTATCTTTAGCACGAATAAAATACGTTAAAATTATTCCCAGAAAAAAAAGTATTGCAATGGGAATTAAATAATCCAAATATGAATTTTCTTGGTAAATTAGCCCAACGAACAACGGCAAAACAAGCATTATACCTTCAAGCAAAAACACCTTGCCAAGCGTGTTCAAAACCATTTTATAATTCATTTTCTATCTCAATATTTGCGTTAAATCGGTTAGTTGTTTTGACGCCGTTACTACGATTACCCTGTCGCCTGCAAGCAACGTACTTTCGCCACTAGGCAATATAAATTCCGTTCCACGAACGATACCGCCGATAAGAACGTTCTTTTTCAAACTTAAATTTTTAAGCGCAACGCCTTGCTTTATAAAACTTTGACTTACGGTAAATTCAAGAGCTTCTACCTTATCGTATAGTTTATAAAAAGTGTTTATGCCGTTACCTGTTTCCGCTTGATGGGCGCGCACGAAACTTACTATTTGGTTAGATATGATTTCCTTAGGCGAAACAACAGATTCAAGACCTAATTGTTCTACCATATTGATTATAGAAGAACGGTCTATCTTCGTAACCACTTTATTTACGCCACGTTGCTTTGCGTAAAGAGATAAAACTACGTTTTCTTCATCCATACCAGTAAGGGTGACGAAAGCGTCTGCCCCCTTAAGATTTTCTTCTTCTAAAAGTTCGTGATCCGTTCCATCGCCTAAAATAACGGTGGCTTTTGGTAACGAGTTAGCAAGTTCTTCGGCGCGACGGGTGTCATTCTCAATAATCTTCACAGCAACGCCTGATTTTAATAATTCTTCGGTAAGATAGTAAGCAATTTTACCACCACCTATCAACAGCGCCGATTTTGCGCGACGCTTGAACATCTTCATTTTTTTACAGAAGGCTATAATATCCGATTCAGAAGATATAACGTGAATAACGTCGCCACTTTCAACGATAAAATCACCACGCGGAATAAAGCACTCTTTACCACGTTGAACTACTGCAATAAGTACCTTATTACCAAACTCTGCAGATATTTGTTTAAGTGATTTGTTCACTATAGGGTTGGCGTCGGTTACTTCTATTTCTGCCATCGTAGCCCTATTCTTAACGAAACTTTCCACGTTTCTAGCAAACGGAAATTTAAGAATTTGGAATATTTCCTTTGCCGTATGAAGTTCTGGATTAAATGCAAAATCGAGCCCGAGAACGTCTTTCATTCCGTCAACTTCTTTAAAGTATTCTGGGTCTCTAACCCTAGCAATCGTACGCTTTGCACCAAGTTTTCTAGCAAGAACGCAAGATAAAATATTAACTTCGTCACGAGAAGTACAAGCAATAAAAAAGTCGGCGTTTTCCACGTTGGCTTGGTTAAGAACGCTACGCTCTAAACCGCTACCTACAAGCCCTAAAACGTCAAAGCGATTAACCAAGTCTTCAACGGCTTTTTGATAGGTATCAACTACTATTATATCATGCTTTTCTTGTATAAAATTTTCTACGAGAGTTTCGCCTACTTTGCCTACGCCTATAATAACGAGATTCATATTTACCTTTTAGGGACGGAAAAAATCCCGTCCCTATCCTTAAAATTATTTACTTAAACGCTTTTACTATCGTCCACGCTGAACGCAAGAGCAAGCGCGCCCGGACCTATGTGACATATTACGCTTAACGCAACTATGTCAACGAATTTTACCTTTATATTAGGAATAGCCTTTTCCACTTCTTCTTTGAATTTCAACGCTTCTTTTTCAACGTTAGCGTGCCCAACCATTACCATAAATTTGCCTTGTTCGTATTCTTTTTTATAAGTGGTTTCGGCTTGAGTTTTAACCAAAGAAATCATTTTCTTTTTGGCTTGCCCCATAGACATTGCCATACCTATTTTATCGAAACTATCACCCGTAGAAAGAAGTATGGGCTTTACGTTGAGCATTGAGCCAAGAGCTGCTGCAGCAGGTGAAATTCTGCCCCCCTTTTTAAGGTATTTAAGCATATTCACCGTTATGTAAATACTATTTTTCTTACCAGTGCTTTCCAAGTAATCTTTCATTTCTTGGCAAGTCTTGCCAGCTTTAAGAAGTTCAATCGCTTCGGTTACACATTGTTTAAGGGTTACCGATATACGCTTGTTATCCACCACGTGAACCTTGCCCTTGTACTTTTCGTCTTCAGCGTAAACTATAGCGTTTTCACAAGTTTTAGAAAGCCCCGAAGACGTTGGGATATAAAGAATTTCGTCGTATTCACTAAGCAATTCATCCCATCTTTCTTCTATATTATATCTCGACGGTTGAGAAGTTTTTATATCAGCGTCTTTCGCTAGATATTCAAAGAACTCTGCGTGCGACATTTCTATTCCGTCTAGATACTCTTCACCGTTAACCGAAAAAGGCATGGGAAGAACGCTTATTCCCCATTCTTTTGCTAATTCTTGCGATATACCCGAGTTTGAATCGGTTAATATTATTATTTTACTCATTTAATTTTTTCCCTTTTTTCTTTTTCCTTAAAATTCACGTTTACGCTTTTTCGTAAACTTTACTTCTTAAATTATACCAAATTTTTTCTTGCTTGACAATTATTTTTATAATATTTTCTTTTTTGTAAAAAAGAAAGGGGTTATTCGGTCAAATAAAAGGTACAATCGGACAGTTTTTTACGCTTTAATTGTAATTTTTTACCATTTTCCATTTTATAAACCAAGCCGTTCTTATACTTACACTCATTACAATTACCGCCCAAATGTTCTTTTATAGGACAATGCCTTAAAGTCATATACGGTAAAGTAACGGATTTATTTATATTTTCTGCACCCAAATATTTCAGCCCGTACTCGTTTGCAGTATAGTCGTTATAAACGTTCAATGCCCTCCGAACGTCCAACGTCAAACATCACGTCCAAAAGGTCGGGGCGCGTAGGCACGTACGT
>JAFTIK010000085.1 GCA_017456945.1 Clostridia bacterium | reverse complement strand
TCTGTGATTTATTTTTTATGCAAGAGGAACGTCCAAAGCGTGTATTATAATAACATATTTTTCAAATCTTTGAAAGCGTTTTACATACTAAATGCGTCAAAAATAAGATTTATTTCGCCGTTTTCTATTTCCACCACGTCAAACCGACATGGCGTTTCCATTTTTTCTTTTCTTAACAGATATTCAGTTGCTACTTTGAAATATTTTTCTTGCTTTTTTCTGTTTACCGCTTGGCTTGGCGAACCGTATTCGTCGCCCGATCTAGTTTTAACTTCTATAAATACCGTTACCCCTTTATCTTCGGCTATAACGTCTATTTCGCCTATGTGGGTTTTATAGTTGGTTTCTAAAATCTTGTATCCTTTCTTTTTAAGAAAGTCAACCGCCTTTTTTTCGCCTACTCTGCCCAAAAGTTTTTTATAAAAGTTTTTCTGTGCAATTTGCAAGGTCCTATCTCCTTGATTTTTTCTATGTGCGCTTTCGTGCCGTAGCCCTTGTGTTTTTCAAAACCGTATTCGGGATATTCTTTTGCAAAGTCTTTCATAAGGTTATCCCTATAAACCTTGGCAACTATCGAAGCGCAACCTATCGTATAACTGTTAAGGTCGCCTTTTATAACGTACTCGGCGTTGATAGGCAAATGAGTATCAACCCCGTCTACGAGCGTTATTTCGGGTTTTACGGTAAGCCCGTTAACCGCGCTAGTCATACATTTTTTTACTGCTTCTAATATATTTATTTCGTCAATTTCTTCCTGCCAGATTTCATATATACAGTAAGAAATAGCCTTGTCTTTAATCTTAGCGGCAAGCGTTTCACTCTTTTATTCCGAAAGTTTTTTGCTATCGTCTATACCGTCTATTATATCGTCCATAGGCATAATGCAAGCGCAACAAACCACAGGCCCTGCAAGTGGACCTCTACCCACTTCGTCAACCCCTGCTACGTGCTTGTAGCCCATGTTTAGATACTTTTTTTCATAAGTTAATTTATCCATATCAGTCAAGAATAATCTTTCCTATTCTACCCTTTCTAAAATCGTCTATAACGGCAGTTGCGCAACGGTCGTAATCATACTCGCCACCACGCCTTAAAAAGCCCCTACAGACGCATATCGCGTTGAAAAGTTCCAAAGTTTCCATTTCAAGATTTTCTAGGTCGTATCTTTCTTTTAAGAGTTTAGGGTATTTTTCTTTTAGTTCTGCAAGTAGTTCGAACGCCAAGTCGTTAAAGTCTATATTAGCGTCGTTCATACTGCCGATATACGCTAGGTGCTTTGCTAGCGTTTGATTATCGAAAGCAGGTGGCATAGTGCCCGGCGTGTCGAGTAATTCGAGTTCGCGTAGCCTTACCCATTGTTTGCCTTTGGTAACCCCCGCCTTATCACCCGTAATAGCCTTTTTGCCACCGCAGAGCGCGTTTATAATGGTGGATTTACCCGTGTTTGGAATGCCCGCAACCATAATTCTAATAGGCTTAAAAATGCCTTTGAGTTTGTTCCTTTCAAGTTTTTCCTTTAACAAGGCGAAAATGCGTTCGTAAAGCAAATCAACGGCGCGCTTATCCATTGCGCTAACCGCAACCGTTTCCCTACCTTCAGCCTTAAATTCTGCAACCGTTCTCTTAACGTCTTCGGCTTGAACAAGGTCGGTTTTATTAAGCACGTAAAGCACCTTTTTATTATTGAACAACTTATCTAGTTTTTTATTTAGCGACGCCCTTGGAGCGCGCGAATCTAGGACTATCATAACCCCGTCAACTGCTTTTAGATTTTCTTCCATCATTCGCATTGCCGCGGTCATATGCCCTGGAAACCATTGTAAATGTTGCATTATTTTTCCTCTTTAAGTAAGTCGGGGCGGTTTTGTTTGGTTATTTCAATAGATTTTTTAAGACGCCATTTATCCACTTCACCGTGGTTACCACTAGTTAAAACCTCGGGAACTTTAAGCCCCATAAACTCTTGCGGTCTAGTATATTGCGGATACTCTAAAAGCCCGTTAGAAAAACTTTCTTGAGCGAGCGATTCACCGTTGATAACCCCGTCTACGTAGCGAGCAACGGCATCTACGACTGCCATTGCAGGTATTTCACCACCAGTTAAAACAAAGTCGCCTATAGATAATTCTTCGTCGATAAATAAGTCTATTACCCGTTGGTCAACCCCTTCGTAATGACCGCATAAAAGCAAAAGTCTATCGTATTTTGCATACTCTAAAACCACTTGTTGCTTAAACACTCTACCCCTTGGCGAAAGAAACACTCTTTTGGATTGATGTTCGGGATCTATCGCTTGAATTGCGGATGCAATAGGCTGAGCCATCATTACCATACCTGCGCCACCACCAAATGGCGCGTCGTCACATTTTTTGTGTTTATCTAAAGTATATTCTCTAATATCGTGAACGTAAATTTCAAGTTTTCCACTATCCACAGCCCTACCTATTATACTAGTTTTTAAGGGGGTGAACATTTCGGGAAAAAGGGTAAGCACGTCAATTCTCATAGCAAGAAACCTCTTGAAGTCTTTTAGTTTTAACCGTTACCTTTTTTTCTTCTATATCTACCGAAACTAAAAGGTCCTTTAAGAAAGGAAAGCGCATAATGCGTTCGCCTTGACATTTAACGGTAAAAATATCCGTTCTTGCGGTGGTAACGTCGATTATTTCGCCAACCATTTGGTCGTCGTCGGTAAAAAGTTCACAACCGATAATATCGGCGATAAAAAAGGTATCTTTAGGAAGTTTAACCGCGTCTTGACGCTCAACCGACAAAAACTTGCCACGGAAGGTTTCCGCAGTATCCCTATCGGTAATACCAGAAATTGCTAAAAAGACGGTGTTACCACCTATTACGACGCGTTCTACCGTGTGATTAACCCCGTCTATAATAACTTTTTTAAGTTTTTTAAAGCGCGTTATATCGTCGGTTAAAGGTTGAACTTTTACTTCCCCTTTAATGCCTTGGGGCTTAACGATAACGCCGATTTTTAAGGTGTTTTCCATAGTTTAAAATGTGGAAAAACGGGGAAATTATTCCACTTCCCCGCGTTCCTTGATTTCAATATTGTATTTTTTATTTTCCGCTTGCGAACCTGCGCGAACGAGCGTGCGGAGCGCTTTAGCAATCTTGCCTTGGCGACCGATTACTTTACCCATATCGCTATCAGCAAGAATAACGGTTACGGAAATTTCCGAGCCGTTTTCTACTATATCGTACTCAATTTCATCTGGCTTTTCAGCAAAACGATTGACTACGTATTTAATAAGTTCTATCATACTTTCTCCCTAACCCTTATTTGGATTTGCGGACTTTGGTCTTTGCAGGTGAAAGTTTGGTGGGCTTCGGAATAATACCTTGATTTACGAGTATGTTCTTTACGGTGTCGGTGGGTTGAACGCCCTTTGCAAGCCAGTCTTTTGCCTTTGCTTCGTCGATAACGATTTCAGCGGGGTTTGCGATAGGATTATAGTGACCTACTTTGTCAATGTACTTTCCATCTCTGCCCGTTCTGCTATCTGCTACTACGATACGGTAGAAGGGGGATTTCTTGTCGCCCATTCTGGTTAATCTCATTTTTACTGCCATTTTTGTTTCTCCTATATGTTTAATTTTTTATTTTTTAATTAAAATCTGAAGAATTTGTTGTTCTTCATTTGTTTCATCATCATTTTAGTTTGCTCGAACTGCTTTAACACGCGATTTACTTCTTGAACGCTAGTACCGCTACCCTTGGCTATTCTCATCTTTCTAGACGAGTTAATGATGTTGGGGTTTTCACGCTCTTTTTTCGTCATTGACTGAATTATCGCTTTCATAGTAAGCATTTTCTTTTCGTCAATATCTTCTTCTCGTATTTTTATTTTCGAGCCCATGCCTGGTAGCATTGCAAGAACGTCTTTTATGCCACCCATTTTGTTCATGGTTTCAAACTGATCTAAATAATCTTCTAAGGTAAAAGAGTTCTCTCTGAACTTCTTTTCCATTTTTTTGGCTTGCTCTTCAGTTACGGCTTCTTGCGCCTTTTCTATGAGCGACAACACGTCACCCATACCGAGAATTCTATTTGCCATACGGTCGGGATAGAAAGGCTCTAAATCACCGAGTTTTTCACCAACCGAACAGAATTTGATGGGTTTGCCCGTAACGGCTTTCATTGATAGTGTTGCGCCACCACGCGTATCCCCGTCGAGTTTTGTAAGCACCAAACCCGTAACTTCTAAGCGTTGGTTAAAGGTGTTTGCAACTTCTACGGCAACTTGCCCCGTCATAGAATCAACTACCAAAAGAATTTCCGACGGATTGACTTCTGCCTTGATGTTTTCAAGTTCTTTCATCAATTCTTCGTCAATTTGAAGTCTGCCCGCAGTATCGATTATAACGGTATCAAAACCGAAAGATTTAGCGTGCGCTACGCCTTCCTTAGCAATCTTTACGGGGTTGCCCTGCCCTTTTTCAAAGACTTGGCAACCTGCCTTTTCGCCAACTACTTTAAGTTGGTTTATCGCCGCGGGACGATAAACGTCACAAGCGACTAAAAGGGGTTTTTTGCCTTGCTTTTTAAGTAGCATACCGAGTTTGCCAACGAGCGTGGTTTTACCCGCGCCTTGAAGACCTGCCATCATTATTACCGTTGGCGGATGATCGGCTACTACAAGTTTGCTGTTAGCGCTACCCATTAAGGCGATAAGTTCTTCGTTAACGATTTTTATAACCTGTTGAGTGGGGCTTAAACTCTTTAATATTTCTTGACCAACCGCGCGGTCGCTAACCTTGGACACGAAATCTTTTACGACAGAGATGTTAACGTCTGCTTCTAAAAGGGCGATACGCACTTCTCTCATTGCCGTTTTGATTTCTAGTTCGGTAAGCCTGCCGTGCTTGGTAAGTTTACTGAATATGTGATTTAGTTTTTCGCTTAAACCGGAAAAAAGAGCCATTATTTACCTATAATTTCCAAAATTTTTTTACTTGAAGTTTCATCTAGAGTAGAAAGTTTTTCCGCAACCTTTTTAAGTTCTAGGTTCTTTTCTTTTAGCCTTAAAACTTCTTCGTACCCTTTAAGTTTCTCTTTGACCTTTTTTAAGGACTCGTAAACGTTTTGCCTAGTTTTACCTTCCGGCTCGGAAATTTCCGACAAAGATAAATCGTAAAGGTAATAACAGGAAAACAATTCCCGCTGACGCTCTGTTAAAAGCCCTTGATAAAGTTCAAACAATTCAATTAAACCTAAATCTTTTTCCATAATAAAAACTAAAGGTGTAAAACAAATTTACTTTACACCTTGATATTATATTTATTTTTTGCGCGCATGTCAAGCGTTTATCTTAATTTTTAAATAATTTACGATTAATTATTGTTTAGAACATACCTTCGATAAACTCTTCTGCGTTAAAATCTTCTATATCGTCTATCTTTTCGCCCGTGCCTACGTAAACTACGGGAACTTCTAGTTCGTAAGAAAGGGATACGATAAACCCACCTTTTGCAGTACCGTCTAGTTTAGTTAAAATTATACCGTCGATACCGATTGCTTGATTGAATACTTCCACTTGATTATAAGCGTTTTGACCCGTGGTAGCATCTAACACGATAAGTTTATAGTAGTTTGCGTCGGGATATTCACGCTTTACCACCCTATCCATCTTTTTGAGTTCTTCCATAAGGTTGGCTTTAACGTGCAATCTGCCCGCGGTGTCAACTATAAGAACGTCGGTATTTCTAGCCTTGCAAGAAGTTATAGCGTCGTAAACGACGGCAGAAGCATCAGCCCCTTCTTCGTGCTTGATAATTCTTACCTTTGCCCTATCCGCCCAAACGGAAAGTTGGTCGGACGCAGCGGCGCGGAAGGTATCCGCAGCGGCTATTGTAACGCTCTTTTTTTCTTTTACTAGTTTGTTTGCAAGTTTGCCTATCGTAGTGGTTTTTCCCACCCCGTTAACGCCTACCACCATGATTACGGCTGGCTTTTTAATTTCTAACGGGTCGGCGTAGTTAAGCGTGTCGAAAAGTTCGTCTTTCAAAAGTTGAATAACGTAATCTTTATCCTTACACTTTTCCTTAATAGCCGTTTCGCGAATTTCATCTACGATTTCCATTGTCGTTTTAACCGAAACGTCTGAAGAAATTAAAATATCTTCTAATTGTTCGTAGAATTCTTCGCCGAGTTTGTTTTTTGCAAACAAGTCGTTTAGTTTTTTTGCAATACCGTCTCTAGTCTTTGCTAGAACGGCTTTTATTTTACTAAAAAGTCCCATAAATTACCCAAATTTTACGCTAAATTTTCGCCTGTTATTTCGGAAACGTCGGAAAGTTTTACCGATACCATTTTGGAAACGCCTTTTTCTTGCATGGTTACGCCGAAAAGCGCGTCTGCCATTTCCATAGTCGGCTTTCTGTGCGTTATAACGATAAACTGCGTTTCTTCGCTAAACTTTTGCAAATACCTTGCAAATCTATCAACGTTGGCTTCGTCGAGCGCGGCTTCTATTTCGTCGAGCACGCAGAAAGGCATAGGACGAAGTTTTAAGATTGCAAAGAGTATTGCAATTGCCGTAAGCGCCTTTTCACCACCCGAAAGAAGTGAAAGTTTTTGCAATTTCTTTCCTGGGGGTTCGGCAACGATTTCTATGCCTGCTTCAAGCCTATCTTCAACGTCGGTATAGTCGATTTGTAGCATTGCCCTACCACCGCCGAATAATTCCTTAAATATTCTTTGGAAGTTTTCGTTAATGGTAGTAAAGCCTTGGTCGAACTGAGTAAGCATTTCCGCTTTAATCTTATCGATTGCTTCTTGAATATCCTTTTCGGCTTTCTCAAGATCTTCTTTCTGCGTGGTCATTTCTTGATAACGCTCTTTCAAAATCTTAAGGTCGTCGATTGCCGTGGCGTCGATTGCGCCGAGCGAACTTCTTTTTCTTCTAATTCTATTGATTTCCTGTTCGCCAAAACTTGCGTCGTAATTTTCCGCGCGTTGTTTAACTGCCGTTTCGTAGGTTTCTTGATAGTCTTCCCAAATGCTTTGTTGCAAGTATTCTAGGTCGGAATCTATTTTTGCAAGCGCTATTTCTTGCTCGTGTTTCTTTTCGGAAAGAGCGTTAATCGCTTCGGTTAACTGCTTTTTCAATTCGTCGTTTTTATTTAATCTTTCACGAAGAGCAGTTTTGTCGTTTTCGATATTTTCTATCTTAGCGCGTATGCCGTTGATATAATCTTGTTCAGCCTTGGTAAGCGCAACTTTTTCCTGTTCCCTGCGAAGTTCTTCGATAATCTCTTCTGCGCCGATATTGCTCTTTTTTAGACCTTCCGTTGCGTTTTCCGTTTCAGCGATAACGCCGGATAATCTTTGATTTTCAGCCGTGAGCGAGCTAATTTGACCTTTTAATTCGGTAACGCTTACTTGTAAAGCCGTGCTTTCTTCTGCAAGCGCTTGGCGTTCCTTTCTCAAAGCGTCGTACTCTGCTTGGTGCTTATCTGCCGTTTCTGACGCCGTAGCCCTATCGGCTTCAAGTTTCTTACCGCCGCTTTGAACGATTTCGTAGTCGGCGTTAAGTTTGTTGAGTTTTTCTTTAACCGTATCGATAAGGTCGTTCGCAAACTCTATTTCCTGACCGATTTCGCTCAAGCGTTTTTCGGCAACCGCTTGTTTTTCACGCTCTACGAGCGCTTGTTGGCGTTTGCCCGTGTATAGATCGTTCAAAATCCCTAGTTCGTCAAACGCCTTGTCGCGTTTCTTTTCGAGTTCGAGTTTTTCCGATTTTAATTTATCCATTTCTACACGCTTTGCCTTTAACTGCATAGCGTTGTCTTCTATCTTTCTATCACCCGAAAGTAGCCCTACGGTATCCGTTCTTCTTGAACCACCCGTCATTGCGCCTTGAGTTGTAAAAACGTCACCGTCGAGAGTTACCATCTTGAACGCGAAACGATATTTATCTGCAATTCTCGTTGCGTTTTCCAAGGTGTCTACGATAAGGGTGTTACCCAAAAGGTTGGATATTACGTTCTCGTACTGCTTATCGTAAGTTACAAGTTTGTTCGCAACCCCTAAAGCGCCCTTTTCGCCAAGCGCCGCGGTAACCGCTACGTTTTGTTCCCTTGGCTTTACAGAAGTTATCGGCAAGAAAGTTATTCTACCGATTTTATTTGCTTTTAGGTATTCGATAAGGTATTTCGCTTCTTCTGGGGTTTGAGTAACGATATTTTGCGCGGCGGCTGCGAGCGCCGTTTCCAAAGCAACGTCGTATTTTTTATCCCCCTTAATAAGTTCTGCAACCACGCCTTTAATGCGCTTTTTAAGTTCGCCGTTTTCCTTTGCTTTATTAAGCAAGAGTTTTACTGCGGGGGCAAAACCTTCGTAGTTATCGCGAAGCCCACGGTAGAAGTTATCTTTAGTTACGAGCGTGGTAATTACCGAGTTCAAAGAATAAATTGCGTTGTCGGTTTTAGCCACGGCTTCGTTGCAAGCGCGAACTTCTTCTTCCTTGTCTTCAATGTTGTTTTTGCAGTCGTAAACCGAACGGTCAAGTTCGTCGATAGTCTTGTCCGAACGTTCTTTTTCATTAAAATACTCGTTGCGCTTAACAGACAAATCGTCTAATTTAGCCGTGAGTTCTTCAAGTTTATCGAGAAGGTTTTTCTTTTCGATAGACATTGTTCCCGTATTTACTTTTAAGTCGGAAAGAGATTCCAAAGACTGTATAATTCTCTTTTGGTTTGCAGTAGCAAGTTCTTCGCCTAGCGCAATCTTTTCGGTAAGCGAAAGAAGTTTTTTGCTTACTTTATCAGCCTTTTCTTGTAGGGTTTTAAGTTTGCTTTCACAATCTTTTAGCGTTTGGTTATTAGCGCTTAGACTGTTTTGACTTTCCTTTATCAAACGAGCGTTGTCTTCGATTTCCTTTTCTGCGCGCTCTATTTGACCTTTAAGGAAGGATATTTTTTGGTCGTAAAGTTGTTTTGCGCCCGATGCGTGTTCCATACCGACTCTCTTTTCCAAAAGTTCGTCGTTGAGTTTTTTAAGCGTTTCATCTGCGCCGGAGATATCCGAGAAAATCTTTTCGTATTCGGTTTCTGCGCCCGCCATTTCCTGACGGCGAAGCCCCGTTTGCTCGTCTATACCCTTAATTCTAGTATAAATCTTGCCCTTTGCCGTTTCCACCCCGTCAACCTTAGCTACGTAAGTGTTTAGTTCGTGGAATTTTAACTGCTCGGATAATTCGTTGAACTCTTTTGCTTTTTCCGCCTTTCTTTCAAGCGGGGCAAGTTGGTTTTCTATTTCGGTAAGTATGTCGATATAGCGCACCAAGTTTTCGTGCGTTCTTTCTAACTTTCTTTGTGATTCGTTCTTTCTAGTCTTAAACTTTGCAATGCCCGTTGCTTCTTCAAAAATCATACGGCGGTCTTCAGGTTTAGCAGACATAATTTCTTCTACCTTACCTTGACCGATTATGGTATAACCTTCTTTACCTATACCGCATTCGTGCAAAAGTTCTACGATATCGCGTAGCCTTGACGGCTGTTTGTTGATAAAGTATTCGCTTTCACCACTACGGTAGAGTTTTCTCGTAATGATAACTTCGTTATAGTCTAGGCTAAACATTCTATTCGAGTTATCAAAAAAGAGCGAAACTTCGCAATAAGAAAGGGATTTTCTACCCTGCGTTCCGCTAAATATTACGTCTTGCATGCTCGAACCACGAAGGCTTTTTGCCGATTGTTCGCCGAGCACCCAACGTATAGCGTCTGCAACGTTACTTTTACCGCAACCGTTAGGACCGACTATA
>JAFTIK010000084.1 GCA_017456945.1 Clostridia bacterium | reverse complement strand
GTAAATAAATTTTTTTCGGGGGCGTAAACTAAACGTTATGAAGCAAATAATTGTTACTGAAAAAAGGGAAAACGAAAGCAATCTTTTTTACGTGCAGTCTGCGCTTGGCGAAGTGTTCACACACGCAGGCTGTTCGATAAAAAATTATTCGGACGATAAGCGTTCGGCGCTAACGGTAAACTGTCCTAAAGATTATGCAGATATAGTTACTTTCGAAATGGGTGATAAAATAGCGGAAGTAATTGCAATCAAGTATAAAAACGATTTTTTTAAAAAGACGGTAAAGGTTTCGGGCTTGCCTAAAGTGGAAAGGGAAATATTAACTGCAAGCCTAATAGCCGCCGACCTTGACGACGATAAAAAATACGCTTTTGAACGGCTAAAAGGTCAAACGAGCGTGGCGATTGACGGTGTGTATAATTTTAGATTAGGGCTATTAAAGAAAAAGTGGGCGGAAATAACCGAATACGTGCCAACGAGTTTTTTAAAATCACAACTTAAAGAGTTTATCGGGTATTTGATAGAAAATAAACGAAAGCGTATTTACGTAGATAGCGGTAGGGTTTACGATAGCCATTATAGAAGGTTAAAAAGAAGTAGCCTTTTAGATGGCAACGAAGCAAAAATAACCCGTGAGATATTACTTAGTAATTGTGGGGAAATTAGGCTTACGGGCAGATTGCCCGAACAAGACGAATACTATTTAAAAGAGTTTTATAACGATAAAATAATATTTTCTAGTGGATATTGAAAAAAGGTTGACAAAAAGATGCTTTTGTTGTAAGATAAGAATGAAATATACGTTTGACTACTTTCGGACAAGTAGCGCCTTTAACGGTTTTTCAGAGAGCGGGTGAATGCTGTGAATCCCGTAAACTAAAAAGGATAGCGAAACCACCGAAACAGAACGGCGCGCCCTGCGTTACGGGAAATAAAGTGGCTGTGAAAACGGCAATTAAGGTGGAACCACGGATTTATTCGTCCTTAAGCAATTTGCTTAAGGATTTTGTATTTACAAATTAAGGAGATAAACAATATGAAAATTACCTTAAAAGACGGCTCTGTTATAGAGTTTGAACAGGCGTTAACGGTTGCAGAAATTGCAAAAAGCATTTCTGAAGGTCTTGCAAGGGTTGCAGTTTGCGGTAAGGTGAACGGCGAACTCGTTGATCTTTCTACTATAGTTGATAACGACGCTGAACTCCAAATTATAACCCTAAAAGATAAAGAAGGGTTAGACGTTTATCGTCATACTACTTCTCACGTTCTTGCTCAAGCAGTTAAGAATATTTATCCCACAAGTAAACTCGCTATAGGGCCTACGGTAGAAAACGGTTTCTATTACGATATAGAATTTAAGACGCCGATTACCCAACAAGACTTGGCTAAAATCGAAGCCGAAATGAAAAATATCATTAAGAGCGATTTGCCTATCGAACGCCTTGTTTACACTAAAAAAGAAGCTGTTAAAATCTTTAAGGATTTTTCCGAATCCTATAAAGTTGAACTCATCAACTCTTTACCCGTAGGCGCAACTATTTCTTGCTATAAACAAGGTGATTTTATGGATCTTTGCCGTGGTCCGCATCTTCCTAGCACTGGCAAAATTAAAGCGTTCAAACTTACTTCCGTAACAGGCGCTTACTGGCGTGGTGACGAAAAGAATAAAATGCTTACTAGAATTTACGGTACTGCGTTTGAGAAAAAGAGCGAACTTGAAGAACATCTTCAAGCGCTTGAAGAAGCAAAAAAGCGCGACCATAACAAACTCGGTAGAGACTTAGGCATATTCCTTACTGAAGAAGTTGTTGGTCAAGGTCTTCCTATTCTTGCGCCTAAAGGTGCAAAAATCATGCAAGTTTTATCGCGCTTTGTTGAAGACGAAGAAGAAAAGCGTGGTTTTATGATAACCAAAACGCCTTATATGGCAAAGAACGACCTTTACCGTATTTCTGGTCACTGGGATCACTATAGAGATAAGATGTTTATTATCGGTGATGAAAATTCTCCCGAAGCGCTTGCTCTTCGTCCTATGACGTGTCCTTTCCAATACCAAATTTATAAAAACGGTTTAAGAAGTTCTAGAGATTTACCTTGCAGATATAGCGAAACTGCAACCCTTTTCAGAAAAGAAGCAAGTGGTGAAATGCACGGTCTTATCCGCGTTCGTCAGTTTACTCTTTCCGACGGGCATATCGTATGTACACCTTCACAAATTGAAGAAGAATTTAAGCGTTGTTTAGATTTAAGTTACTATTTCCTTGAATGCTTGGGTATGAAAGAAGACGTAACCTTCCGTTTTAGTAAACGCGGGGTATCTAACAAGGCTAAATATATCGATAACGATAAGGCTTGGAACGAAACTGAAGCGCTCATGAAGAAGATTTTGGACGGTTTGGGCTTGGATTACGTTGAAGCGGACGACGAAGCGGCTTTCTACGGACCTAAACTTGACGTTCAAATTAAAAACGTTTACGGTAAAGAAGATACCCTTATTACTATACAGTTAGACTTTGCCGCAGCGCATAGTTTCGATATGACCTATATCGACGAAAACGGTGAAAAGCAATATCCTTTCGTTATCCACAGAAGTTCAATCGGTTGTTACGAAAGAACTTTGGCGTTACTAATTGAAAAATACGCAGGCGCTTTCCCGTTCTGGATTTGTCCCGTACAAGTTAAGGTTATGAGTTTAACTGATAGAACTGCAGATTACGCAAAGAAAATCGTAGAAGAACTCAAAATGAAAGGTATCCGCGCAGAAGTTGACGTAAGAAACGAAAAGATAGGTTACAAGATAAGAGAAACGCAACTTGAAAAAGTGCCTTATATGTTTATCGTTGGCGATAAGGAACAAGAAGAAAACACCGTTTCCGTTCGTTCTAGAAAAGAAGGCGATCTCGGCGTTATGGCAAGAGAAGAAATTTACGCTAAACTCGTTGAAGAAGACAGAACT
>JAFTIK010000083.1 GCA_017456945.1 Clostridia bacterium | reverse complement strand
ATATACTTTTTATCGACGCCTGCAAAATCGGCAATTTCTAAAATATGTTTTGGTTGTACGCTTTGCGCTATTTCTATATCGCTTTTATAGCCCATTGCTTTTCTCCTAAATTATTTAAAATATTTAACTGCAGAAGCAAACATCTTAATATCGAATTCGCCTTCCACGTTCTTATAAAGCCCTGCGCCCGTTCTTTCAGAGTGACCCATTTTACCAAATACTCTACCGTCGGGCGAAGTGATACCTTCGATTGCGTAATTAGAGTTGTTGGGGTTAAACTTAATATCGTAAGTGGGATTGCCCGCCATATCAACGTATTGCGTTGCAATTTGACCGTTTTCAATAAGCATCTTCAAGGTCTTTTCGTCTGCTATAAATCTACCTTCACCGTGAGAAATCGGGACGGTATAAACGTCGCCAACGTTGGTTTCCATAAGCCAAGGCGACTTGTTAGACGCTATGCGAGTTCTAACTAGCATTGACTGGTGGCGCGCGATAGTGTTAAATGTTAAAGTAGGCATATCTTCGGTTACCGTATCGGTAATTCTGCCGTACGGAACGAGCCCTAACTTAATTATTGCTTGGAAACCGTTACAAATACCACCTACCAAGCCTTGTCTTACGTCAAGAAGGTCGTTTACGTTATCTTTTATCCCTTTGTTTCTAAAGAACGCAGTAATGAATTTACCCGACCCGTCAGGCTCGTCACCACCAGAGAAACCACCTGGAACGAAAATGATTTGACTGTTTGCAACCTTTTTAGCAAATGCGTCAACAGATTCTTTTACGTCTTTAATATTTTTAACTACAAACACGTCAACATCTGCGCCAGCGCGTTCAAAAGCCTTTTTGGTGTCGTATTCACAGTTCGTGCCTGGGAATACGGGAACTAAAACTCTAGGTTTAGCGAACTTCGTGGGCGAATATTTCCACTCGGTTGCGCTGTATGAAATTTCAGGGATTACACCCGTATCGGTTGCAACGTCGTTACACTTAAATACGGGTTCAAGTTTTTCTTCGTAAACGCCTAAAAGGCTAGAAAGTTTTACGCTCTTATCACCCATAGTGATTGCGCCACTATCTTCAGTGCAACCTATAAGCGTTGCCTTTTCAAGTTCTGCGCCTTCTGCAAGTTCAATAACGAACGCGCCGTAATTATAACCGAAAATATCTTTCATGCTTACGTCTTTATTAAACTTAAACCCTACGTCGTTACCAAAGGACATTTTCATAACTGCCTCTGCTACACCGCCGTATGATACAGAGTAGCAAGAAAGAATTTTCTTTTCTGCATTAAGTTTTTCAATCAAGCGGAAGTTTTCAATTAAGTCTTCAGAATCTAAAAGATCGTTTTCTAATTTTTTGGGTTTAAGAATAACGACTTTACTACCCGCTTTCTTAAATTCGGGTGATATTACCTTATTATACGAGTCGGTAGTTACGGCAAATGAAACGAGCGTAGGAGGAACGTCGATATTTTCAAACGAGCCACTCATAGAGTCCTTGCCACCGATTGCCGAAAGACCGAAATCTTTTTGCGCCCTATACGCGCCCAAGAGAGCAGCGCAAGGCTTGCCCCAACGAGTAGCGTCTTTACCGGGTTTTTCAAAATATTCTTGGAAAGTAAGGTAAGTATCGTCGAAAGAAGCGCCCGTTGCGATAAGTTTACATACGCTTTCAACTACTGCGTAATAACCACCGTATAAGGGGCTACGTTCGCTGATAAAGGGGTTGTAACCCCAGCTCATAAACGAACACGTATCGGTATCGCCACTTTCCAAAGAAACCTTATTAACCATTGCTTGTATAGGCGTTCTTTGATTCTTTCCGCCAAACGGCATAAGCACCGTGCCTGCGCCTATAGTAGAGTCAAATCTTTCAGAAAGCCCACGCTTTGAACATACGTTAAGGTCTTCTGCAAGAGCCGTAATGCCCTTTTCAAAGTCTTGTGGAATATTCTTTTCTTCTACAATTTGTTCAGAAATTTTAACTGCCGTCTTCTTTTCTGCTCCGTTAGAATTCAAGAATTCTCTAGAAATATCTACGATAGTGTTGCCTTTCCAAGTCATTTTAAGACGAGCGTCGTCAGTAACGGTTGCAACGTGCGTTGCTTCTAGATTTTCTTCGGTAGCAAGTTGCATAAATCTTTCCGCGTCTTTCGCTTCAACGACAACTGCCATTCTTTCTTGCGATTCACTAATTGCAAGTTCAGTTCCGTCAAGCCCTTCGTATTTCTTGGGAACTTTATCGAGTTCGATAAACAAACCGTCTGCAAGTTCGCCGATAGCAACTGAAACGCCACCTGCGCCAAAGTCGTTACAACGCTTAATCAAGCGCGACGCTTCTTTATTTCTAAACAAACGTTGAAGTTTTCTTTCTTCGGGCGCGTTGCCCTTTTGTACTTCTGCACCACAAGAAGATAACGATTCAAGGTTATGAGATTTTGAAGAGCCCGTTGCACCACCGCAACCGTCTCTACCCGTTCTACCCCCTAAAAGTATAACGTAATCACCTTTACTAGGAACTTCACGTCGAACGCTTTCTGCGGGAGCGGCTGCAACTACTGCGCCTATTTCCATACGCTTTGCAACGTAACCTTCGTGATAAATTTCATCAACTATGCCCGTTGCAAGACCGATTTGGTTACCGTAAGAAGAATAGCCTGCCGCTGCTGTCGTAACAATTTTTCTTTGGGGTAATTTACCTTTAATCGTTTCCGATAAAGGTTTTAAGGGGTCGCCTGCGCCCGTTACGCGCATTGCTGCGTAAACGTAACTTCTGCCCGACAACGGATCTCTAATAGCGCCACCGATACAGGTTGCAGCCCCACCAAAAGGTTCTATTTCCGTGGGGTGGTTGTGCGTTTCGTTCTTAAAGAGCAACAACCAGTCTTGACTTTCGCCGTTTACGTTTACCTTGATTTTAACGGTACATGCGTTAATTTCTTCAGAATCGTCAATTTTAGGAAGTTTGCCAACCTTTTTATGATACCTAGTTACTATAGTTGCTAAATCCATAAGGTTGATGGGCTTAGTTCTACCCAAAGCCTTTCTAGTTTCCACGTAATCCTTGTAAATTTCAGACGCTAATTCGTCCTTAAAATCTACTCTTTCAATAGTGGTAAGGAAAGTAGTATGACGACAGTGATCCGACCAGTAGGTATCTATCATTTTGATTTCGGTAATGGTGGGATCTCTGTTTTCTTTAATAAAATACGCTTGAAGGAATTTTAAATCGTCAAGATCCATTGCTAAACCCTTTTCTTTTAAGAAAGCGTTTAGTTCAATTTCACCGTAAGCGTTAAAACCGTCTAAAACCTCTACCTTATCGGGAAGAGCATAGGTAGCCTTAAGCGTTTGTTTTTCGCTTAAATCTGCTTCACGACATTCTACGGGGTTGATAACGTATTTTTTGATAGCGTTAAGTTCTTCTTCAGTAAGTTTTCCGTCGATTGCGTAAACCTTTGCAGTCATTACGGTAGGACGGTTACCAGCAGAGAAAAGTTGAATACATTGAGCGGCAGAATCTGCGCGTTGATCAAACTGACCGGGAAGCGGTTCTACTGCGAAAAGATAATCTGCTTTAGGAAGAGCGCTAAACGCATCGTCTATTTGCGGTTCGGAAAAAACCGACTGAATACATTGATTAAAAAGGTTTTGGTCGATATTTTCCACGTCGTAACGGTTTACGACTTTAAGGTTTTTCACCCCGTCAATTTTCAAAAGATTTTTTATTTCGCTATGCAATGCCTTTGCTTCGTTAGCGAAAGCGGGTTTTTTTGCAACGTAAATTCTATATACCATTTTATTTTTCTCCGTATGCCATCAATGCTCTTTTACCTATATCTTTACGGTAAAAAGCGTTTCTAAAGTAAATTTTAGATACTTTCTTATATGCTTTGTTAATTGCTTTCTTTAAGTCCTTAGCGGTTGCCGTTACACCAAGAACTCTACCACCGTTGGTGTAAAGCTTTCCATCTTCTAACGTAGCGCCTGCTACGAACACGTTTTTCTTGCTAGTTTTAAAGACTATTTCAAAGCCCTTTTCGTAGTGAGACGGATAGCCGTTGCTTGCCATAATTACACAACAAGCGCTCTTTTTCTTAAACTCTACGGGAACTTCTGAAAGTCTTTCTTCTGCAACTGCTTGCATAATTTCAAAAAGGTCTGATTTAAGAAGTGGTAATACTACCTGCGTTTCGGGGTCGCCAAATCTACAGTTATATTCAATAACT
>JAFTIK010000082.1 GCA_017456945.1 Clostridia bacterium | reverse complement strand
CATCTTAATAAAGTTTGCGAAATTGCGGAAAAATACGGTTTTACCCCTATGATGTGGTCGGATATGTTCTTCTCGCTTGCTTTTGGTAAGTACTACGTTTTTGGTGACGAACAAATCCCCGAAGACGTGAAAAAACTAGTTCCTAATAACGTAGAACTAGTTTACTGGGATTATTACACGGGTCAAGAAGAACAATACCTTTCTATGCTGGAAAAACACCTTTCTTTCAACCGCCCCGTATCTTTTGCGGGTGGCGCTTGGAAATGGGAAATGTTTACACCTTTAAACGCCACTAGTATTCCACGTAACGAAAATGCTATTCGCGCGTGCAACAAACTCGGCGTAAAAGATATTATGATTACCCTTTGGGGTGATAACGGGTTTGAATGCCCTGCGAAAGCTGTGTTGCCTACTTTGGTGCACGCGGCAGAGTGTGCAAAGGGCAATTACGACCTAGAAAACTCAAAACGAAAATTTATGGAAATAGTCGGCGTGCCGTGGGATGACTTTGCGTTATTCGATATGTATTTGCCAGACAGTATTCCAAAAGCTTTTCCAAAGGCGAACGGCATAAAAACAATGTTCTATAACGACTGCCTAGCAGGCAGATACGATTCGTCGGTTATAGGCGACGGGTCTGAAGCAAAAGCGATAGGCAATATAGGCAGAAAAATCGCAAGCGCAAAATCGCGCGCAGGCGAATACGCGTATCTATTCGACTATTATGCAAAACTTGCCGAATTTATGGAAATTAAGTACGATTTGGGCTATCGCGCTCGAACGGCTTACAAGGCTAACGATAAAAAACAACTTAAACTATTAGTTAAAGATTACCAACTCGCAATTAAGCGTTTAGAAGGCTTTTACGAAGCCTTTAGAACGGCTTGGTATAAAGATAACAAATCGTTTGGATTTGAAGTGACCGATATTAGGCTGGGCGGGGTTAAACAGCGTTTAATTCACGCTAAACGGCTTATTAACGATTACTTGAAAGGTAAAATCTTTAAGATTGAAGAACTTGAAACAGAACTCGTTGAGTTTGATGGAACATCCGAAACGTATAAGAAAGTGCCTTACACCTATTCTTATGCGAAATCGTCTTCGGTAAATCGAATTTCTTAACGGTTAACATAAATTACTTATTTATTTTGAAGGAGAAATACTAAAATGGGCAACTACGACGTTGTTATGAAGCGTACAGAGCAATTTAGAAAAGATCGTTTCGGTTTGTTTATACATTACGGGCTTTACTCGATTCGTGGAAGAAACGAGTGGTGTAAAACACTTGATAAACTAACTGAAGAACAGTATCAAGTATATTTTGATAATTTTACTGCGGAAAACTACGACCCCGTTAAATGGGCTAAACTTGCAAAAAGAGCGGGTATGAAATATGCAGTTTTAACTACTAAACATCACGAAGGTTTTTGTCTTTTCGATAGCAAATATACCGATTATAAATCTACAAACACGAAAGCAGGTCGCGACTTGGTAAGAGAGTTCGTAGATGCTTTCCGCGCGGAAGGCATTAAAATCGGGCTTTATTATTCCCTTATAGACTGGCATCACTTCGATTATCCGCACGCCGGTCACCAAAATCACCCTAGAAGAAACGACCCTGGTATAACCGACGAAGGTAGAGATTTTTCCCGTTACGTAGAATATATGCACAATCAAGTGAGAGAACTTTGTACTAACTACGGAAAGATTGATATTTTGTGGTTTGACTTTTCTTACAACGAAATGCAGGGTGAAAAGTGGGAAGCAACGAAACTCGTTAAAATGGTTAGGGAACTTCAACCTGGCGTGGTAATCGATAATCGACTTATGGTTGGAAGATCGGCTTTTGAAGACCTTGACCAAGCGCCCGTTTACTGTGGCGATTTTATTTCGCCCGAACTTTACATACCAACTAAAGGGGTTACCGATAAACTCGGCAGACCCGTCCCGTGGGAAGCGTGCGTTACTACTCAAATGGGAAGTTGGTGCTATATGGATGGAAATGAAAACTTTATGGACCCCCGTCAGGCAATTTACACTTTGGTTAATTGCGTTTCCAAGAACGGTAACCTTTTGCTTAACGTAGGCCCAACCCCTAAAGGCGATTTCCCGAAACAAACGGTAGAACTTTTAGAAGGTATCGGCGACTGGATGTATCAAAATTCCGAAAGTATTTACAATTGTTACGGTTGCGCCGATTATCCTATGCCCGAGTGGGGAAGACTTACCACCGACGGTAAACACGTTTACGCGCATTTCTTTGATCTTGCAGGTTATTACGCGGCAGTACGCGGACTTGCCAAAGAAAAGGTTAAAGGGGCGGTTTGTCTTGAAGACGGCACAGAAGTTACTCTTGGCGCTGCGGGGGGCCCGTCTGCTTTACAAGACCATCTTGAAGGTGACGTGCTTATCGCTTTTAAGAAAGCAAAACTTAAAAATCCTATTGATACGGTTATTAAGATTTATCTAAAAGACGAAGAGTAATTATGAAAGACTTTAATATACTTGATTACGGCGCGAGTAGTGACGGCGTTAGTTTATCTACAAAAGCCGTTCAAGATACAATAGACGCTTGTTCTGCTAACGGTGGTGGAAGAGTTGTTATTCCAGACGGGGTATTCGTTCTTTCTACGGTGTTTCTTAAAGATAACGTAACCATTTATTTAGAAAAGAACGCGAAGGTATTAGGCTCTCTTAATTTTAGCGATTACGCCCCGCACGAGCAAATAGACTATCCCGCTTACCAAGACGCGTCGCATACCTATTTTCATACTTCAATGTTCGTGGGTATAGGACTTAAAAATATATGCATAACGGGCAAAGGCATTATAGATATGCGTTCCGTTTGGGATGATGAAAATATTCGTAAAATGGCGCATCGTGGGGCAAAAACCATTGCTCTTAAAAATTGTAACGGCGTGGAAATTTCTAACGTTACCGTGCTTAATACTACGGATTTGGCAATTTACTTCGCAGGTTGCGAAAAGGTGGAAGTGTACGGCGTTAAATTGCGTGTTTATATCGACGGCATAAGCCCAGATAACTGCAAGGACGTTAGTATTCACGATTGCGATGTCGAAACGGGTGACGACGGCATTGTCTTTAAGTCGTCTTATACCCTTAATAAATTAGACGTATGCAAAAACGTGCACGTGTATAATTGCAGGGTTAAAAGCCGTTGTAACGCCGTTAAATTCGGCACGGAAACCAACGGTGGCTTTGAAAATTTCCTAATTGAAAATATAGATATTCGCGAAACGAGAATTACGGGCTTGGTAATAGAAAGCGTTGACGGCGCTATTATAGACGGAATTACCATAAGAAATATTAAAATGAAGAACGTTCAGTCGTGCATCTTTATCCACGTTGGCAAACGTATGCGCGGACCTGAAGGTAGAAAAGTAGGTAGTATTAAAAACGTTACCATTGAAAACGTTGTTGCCGACGGACCTTACGTTCCATATACTGCGATAGAGTGGAATTACGGCACGTTTATAGAGCATGACACCTTGCAAGCGCCTTGGGGCTTTGGCGGTCCTAAACGGTTTGAAAAGGTTGGTGGCGCAGGCCCTTTGGTTAACTGGCAAATGACTTCTAACGTTTGCGGTAGAAAGGAAAGTCCGCTTGAAAATATAGTTTTAAGAAACGTTGAATTAAATCTTGACGGTGGCGTTAAGGAATATGAAAAAGTCGTGCCCGAAGAACCCCTTTGTCCTACGGAAATTATGGTTTACGGATACATACTTCCGGCAAAAGGAATATATTTTAGGCACGTGAACGGGCTTACCTTGGATAACGTAAAGATAAAAACGTATCGGCCTGACGCAAGGCAAACTTTCGTTTTTGAAAAGGTTCAAAATTTAGTAATTAAAGATTAGGTGGTGAAATTATGGCTATTAAAGTAAATTTTAATCAAACGGTAGGGAAAATGAAACCTATGCACGGAACGGGTGGCGGGCCTAGACAAGGTGGCTCGTCGCTAGGTGTGAACGTTACTTCTATTTTTCAAGAAATAGGCGTTCCGTTCTGCAGATTACACGATATTGAAGGGGCATACGCGCAAAATCAATACGTGGACGTGCATTGTATATTCCCCGAGTTTAACGCCGATGAACACGACCCTGAATCGTACAACTTTAAACCTACGGATAAGTATTTGCAAGGTATAATAGACGCGGGTTCTACCGTGTTTTATCGTTTGGGTGAAACCATAGATCATTATCCTAAAAAACTTTTCGTTCGCCCACCTAAGGACACCCATAAGTGGGCTAGAATATGCGAACATATTATTCGCCACTATAACTACGGTTGGGCTAACGGTTTCGAGTGGAATATTCAGTATTGGGAAATTTGGAACGAACCCGATCT
>JAFTIK010000081.1 GCA_017456945.1 Clostridia bacterium | reverse complement strand
TCAACACTTTTATTTTAGTTTTTTACGCTCTATTAAAAATACCGTTAGCGCGCCTAATATGGGAAAAATTACCGCGCTTAATATACCCGCTTTCATACCAACCTGTTCGGTTGTTAAGTTTAACGTTTGCGCTAATTTTAATGCAAGAGGCGATGCTGCAAACAAGTCTGAAACAGCGCCAACCGCTTGCGGGGCTATAGATCCGCCTAAATCACCGCCTGCGGCAAGCAAAGCATACATAATTACCCCGCCCGACGGATATTTATTTGAACAATATATCAACGTACCTGGCCATAACATAGAAACGCAAAAACCAGTTAACACGCACGCGCCAAGCGCAATTATAGGAATACTAACAAGCCCTGCAACCATATAGCAAACGCTTGCAACCGCAAAGCCTAAAATCAATACTCTTTCGATATTTTTACCGCGCTTTGCATAAAGCGTTCTGCCTAAGCCTAAAAACAAAGCAAACAGCGCAAGCCCGAATATATCGCCCCAAGTTTTGCTTAACCCCATAACCTTTTCTAAATAACCTGAACACCATTGAGTCATTGCAATTTCGCTTGCACCACCAAAGAAAATAACCAAGGCGAAAGGTAGTATCCGCGTGATTTTAACGCTATCCTTTTTTCCACCTTCGTTGCCAAGCTTAATGCTTGGCATCTTAGCGCTTACCATTACTATAAAGGTAATTAGCGCAAGCACCGACCAAATTAAGGGCAAATAAAACCAGTTTGTTCTTCCAACGAGTTTTAGTAGCGCCGTACTTAAAACTACTACTACAACTACCCCCCACGCATAAACGGAATGAAGATTACTCATTTCCCGTTCTGGGTTATCGCTTGGAATAGACGCCACAAGCGGGCTTATTAAAACTTCGTTAAGCCCAGACGCAACCGAAAAAATCACCGTGCCTATTGCCACCCACAAAAACACGTTCTTATTAAATATCATTGGCATTACGCCGTAAACTATAAAACCGATAGTGGTTACAAGCGGTGTGACTTTTATTGCTTTTATTGGATCGAACAGTTTTGGCAAGAACGAAAAAACAAGGTCTATTGCAAGTTGCGAACAAAAGCAAATAACCGCTAAAAACCCAAGTGCAGTATAACTTATGCCGTATTCTTCACGGAAAGTTACAAATAAAAGTGGCGACAAAATTGCCACCACTGCCATAGTTATATTAGATAAATAGCACGCTGTTTTTGCGCGCGAAAATTCTTTTTTTGCGTTCATACAATTCTCTTTAGTAAATATAATTATTAAAAAGTTGGGCTATAAGTGCGTTATCTGCGTTTTTTTATTATTCATCTATAACTTCAAGATAAAAACTTACGGGGCGAAACCCATCGTTACAAGAAATCATAGCAGAATATGGATTCTTCATCCAACCGCCGTAAAAATCGCTTTCGCCCTGCGATAGACGTTCTACCCATTCGCGCAAATTCGACCACGCGCTTTGGCAAAACCCCGCTGGCATTTCGCCGTTAACGCTTATAAAAGACTGCCCTATTTTTAGGTCGCAAGCGTGTTCAATGGGGTTTTCGTATAGCGAAATTAAATCTTCGTGTACCGCACGTTTTAAGGCGGTTATTTTTACTTTTTTCATTATTTGTTCTTTTTAATCTTTTTATTAGTGCCTTGAATATGGCTTAAAACCATATCGCTATCGTATGGCGGAATAACTATATAGTATTGCGTTTCATCCTTTTCGAAAAGAATTTTCACGCAGTTTTTAACGTATAAAACGCCACCGCCGTTCACCTTTACGCCATACTGCTTATATTCATCTGAAAGATTTGATTTTTCTTTATGCCATACGTTAAAAGTAACTCTTTTTTCTATTTTTTCAAATCCCTTAAACCAACTTTTTTGCAAGGTGAAAACCGTTTGTAGATCTGCAAAACTAAAGGTGTTTTCGTCGCTGAAGATTTTAACGGAAGTATTAACGAAATCAAACAGTTTAGTAGCTGGCTTTACCTTACCGCTTTTCGTTGTGTAAACGGTGATAAAAACGTCAACGCTTGGGGCGTCTTGTGGAATTCCAAGTTCGTTTAAAGACCTTTTGTAAAGTTCTTCTCCACCCTTTATACAGTCTGTATATTCCTGGCTTGTTGCCACTTTTTTAGCCCGTCTTTTCTTTATTATAGTAACTAAGCAAGATGCGATTAGGCAAATGATGGCAAAAACGAAAACTATCCAACTTTGCGAAGGTATTTTATCCCCATCTTCTACTTGCGTTAGATTTGCAAAGAATGCCATAAAAAATAAAACGGCAAGAATGAAAACAACAACTCTTACCACAACTAGCCAAGTTGGTAAAGTCGCCTTTTTTTCATATTCTTTTATCTTGTTAGAAAAGTCGACCTGTTCGTTAGTTGTTTTTTCACTTAACAACTTTGAAACTAGTTTTTCGCTTTCGCTAGTTCCCGTGTGTAAATCGACTGCAAAAAATTCTTTCATTTATTATTTATTGCTCCTTTAGTAAGAAAAAGTATGCTATAGCGCGATTAACGGCTATTTTGAACGTTAATGAATATGTTCGGAAAATTGTTTTTCAACACTTAAGATAAAGTTCGGGCAAGAAGTTAAAAGATTTTTATAACTGCCAAGCAAGATTTTTGCCCATTCTTTATCGCCCGTGGTCTTTCTATAAATAAAGTGCGCCCTAACTGCAGAAGGATGCGCTTCTTCTTCGGCAAAAAAAACTTCTGCCCTGTTTTTAAGATCTTCATCCATTCTGTTTTTTATGCAAGAAACAAAAAGGATTTCCGGGAATAAAAGCGTATATTCGTCGTCTGTTAAGTCATTTAATTTGTTTTCTAAGGTAAGAATTAAATAATATGCTTCTTCCTTTCTGTTTTGCATAAGCAAGTAACAGTAGTGATAATAAACGGCAAACGGTTCTGAAGATTTTTTAAAAACCACCGCTTCTTCGGGAACGACGTTTTGCATCACTTTCATTTGGTGGTTAGATACAGCAGTTATTACGTCACAATAGCCTTGTTTATTTAAAATTAAAGCGCCGTCTGACGTTTTATCAAAAGGCAAAACGTTTACCGTAAGAAGATAAAACGCAGAACAACTGCCTATACCCATAAAACAAAACAATAATGGATTAGATGAATAAATTAAAGTACAAAGGCAAAACAAAGCGTAAATTAGTGAAAAAATTAAACCGCCTAAAGATAAAATTTTAACGTGCTTTGGTTTGATTTTTTTCTTGGGGACAAAACTACTTTCGCCTGCCTCGCGTGAAAAATAGGTAAAAAACCCAACTTTTTTTTCGGGATAAGTTCTAACTGAAAATAGCCCGAAATTAACGTAAATCGGCCTCATATGGCAAAACGCGCTAAAAATCAAATGCCCTAACTCGTGAAAGAACAATGAAAGTGCGTAATGCACCAAAAATCCCGCAAGTGAATACATAAATATATCTAGCGCAGAAATGGAAAATTTTACGTTCGCAAAAAAGATAAGAACGAGTGCAACCATCATCCACAGCGCTAAAATTATAAGATTGACAATTGCATCAATCTTCCTGCTCCTCATAGCCTAACCCCTGAATTTTTAATAAATAATACCCTTCTAAATTATCGTTTTCCGTTAAAAGG
>JAFTIK010000012.1 GCA_017456945.1 Clostridia bacterium | reverse complement strand
GTTGTTTGTGCATCTGGCGACCCTGCTGAACTTACCAAGGACGATTTGCCCATTGTTTTAGACCAGTATGAAAAACTTGCTGAACTTATGCTGGAAAAAGATAATCAAGGTAAGCCCTGTACCTTCTATCATTATATGATTGACTTAACGGGCGGGCCTTGTATATATAAGCGTATATCCGGCTGTGGTTCGGGAACAGAATATATGGCTGTTACACCTTGGGGCGACCTTTACCCTTGCCACCAGTTTGTCGGCGACGAAAAGTTTAAGTTGGGCGACATTTATAACGGAGTTAACAACACCGATATTCAAAAGGAATTTTTAAGTTGCAACGTTTACGCGCGTGAAGACTGTAAGGACTGTTGGGCTAAACTTTACTGTTCGGGTGGTTGCGCCGCTAACGCTTACCATGCAACAGGCTCTATTAAAGGGGTTTACAAAGACGGTTGCACCCTTTTCAAAAAGAGAATGGAATGCGCCATTTTGGTTGCTATAGTTCGCGCGCTTAAAGGTAAAAAATAATGGATACCCCTATCCTTGACTTTGTAAAAAAATATTGCGAACAAAAGCCCGTTCGCGCGCATATGCCCGGGCATAAAGGTAAAACTTTCGTCGGCTTGGAAAGTTTGGATATTACCGAGTTTGACGGCGCTGACTGCCTTTTTAACGCTAACGGCATTATAAAAAAGAGCAGAGATAACGCAAGCCAACTTTTCGGCGCTAACACCTTTTATTCCACGGAAGGCTCTTCCCTTTGCATTAGGGCTATGCTTTTTCTAGCCCTTAAAAATCGGAAAAACGACGTTGATAAACCCTTCGTCTTAGCAGGTAGAAACGCGCATAAGGCTTTTTTATCTGCGGTTGGGCTTTTGGATATTGACGTTAAATGGCTTTACCCCGACGAGTTCGACAGTTATCTTTCTTGCGATATTACGGCTAAAACGGTGGAAAAAGCCCTTTTAGAGTGCGAGAGTTTGCCTATCGCCGTTTATATTACTTCGCCCGACTATTTGGGCAAGATTACCGATATAAAAGATATTTCTAAAGTCTGCAAAAAATACGGCGTACTTCTTTTAGTCGATAACGCGCACGGTGGATATCTTAAGTTCTTAAAAGAAAGTCTTCACCCTATCGACAACGGGGCTGATATGTGTTGCGATTCTGCGCATAAAACCTTGCCTGCGCTTACGGGCTCGGCATATTTGCATTTATCTAAAGACTTACCAAAAACTTTTAGCGAACAAGCAGAACACGCTTTATCTATCTTTGGAACGACTAGCCCTTCGTATCTAATTTTGCAATCGCTAGACGCGATTAACGCCTACCTTGCAAACGGATATAAGGAAAAACTTTATTTATTTACTAATAAACTTGAAAATCTAAAAAAACAACTGCTTTCTTTTGGCTACACCCTTTTTGGGGACGAAAGGTTGAAACTTACCCTTTCTGCTAAAGAATACGGCTACACGGGTTACGAGTTTGCTAATTTACTTAAAGAAAAAGGGATTTTAGTAGAATTTTACGACCCCGACTATTTAGTTATGATGTTTACGCCCGAAACGAGCGACGACAATTTAGAAAAAGTTAAGTCGGTTATGATGTCGATACCTAAAAAAGAGCCTATTACAACGCATATACCCCCCTTAAATAAAAATAAAGACTTGTGTTCAATAAGGCAAGCGTTATTCGCTCAGTCGGAAACACTTGCTATAGAAAAATGTCTTAACAAAAGGTTAGCCGACCTTGCAATAAATTGCCCGCCTGCAGTACCTATAGTAGTTTGCGGGGAAATTATAGACGAGAACGCCCTAAACTGCTTAAAGTATTACGGGGTGGAAAAATGTTCGGTAGTTAAAGAATAAAAAAAAAGCGTTTACCGCAAAAGTAAACGCTTTTTATTTTTAAATATTGATTAGTCCAAACTTTCTATATAGATAGAAGCGTTGGTTGCCGCAATAGCCCCGTCAGCAACGGCGGTTGCTACCTGACGAACGGCTTTTGTTCTGCAGTCGCCCGCAACGAACAAACCTTCCGTTTTGGTCTTACAGGTTTCGTCTGCGATAATGTAACCCATATTATCAAGGTCAACCACGTTTTCAAACGCTTTATTATCGGGAACTTGACCGATAGCAACGAAAACGGCGGGGATTTCATGAGTTAAAATATTACCGTCTTTATCCTTGTATTCGATAGCCTTAAGTTCGTCTTCACCGATAAAGTCGGTTACGCTTGTGTTAGGACGCCACTCGATATTTTCTTTTGCGTGAAGGGCTTTAACGAGCGCCTTATCACCAAAGAATTTATCGAACAAGGTGTAAACGTAAACCTTTTTACAGTAACTTGCAAGCAATAAACTGTACTGTAAAGCCGTATTTGCGTCACCGATAATAGCAACTTCCCTATCTTTATAGAAAGGCCCGTCACAAATTGCGCAATAATATACGCCACGACCTACCAAATCTTCCCTATCCGACTTGGTGCGAAGGTGTTTATGCTTTACCCCAGACGCTATAATTACGCTCTTTGAAGAATATTCGCCGTATTCGGTGGTAACCTTAAAAGTGCCGTCTTCAAGTTTTTCAATATTTACTACCTTATCGATTTCAAGTTCTGCGCCAAGCGCCGAAATTTGCTCGAAAAGGTTATCTGCAAACTTTTCACCGCTGATTTCCTTAATCGAAGGGTAGTTTTCAAGTCTAGGCGAAGTTGCAATTTGCCCACCTAAACTTTCGCTTTCTAATACTAAAACCGTTTTATTGTTTCTTAAAGCGTAGAGCGCAGAGGTCATACCTGCTGCGCCTGCGCCTATAACTATAATATCATACATTAGTTATTACTCTCAATATATTTTCTTATTTCGCTTGCGTTATCGTAAACGTCAAAGCCGTTGCCGTTAGGTACTAAAAGGGTTGGCGCTTTCTTTACGCCGAACTTTATAGTAGTTGCCTTGTCTTCTTCTGCGTTGATTACCGCATACTTAACACCCTTTTTATCGAGCATCATCTTTGCAGTTTTACAGTTAGGACAACCGTTTCTAGTGAAAAGTACCGGTCCGTCAAGTTCTACTACTACCTTTTCCTTTTCACAAGCGCAAGTTTCGGCTTCTTTAACGTTGAGTTTAGAGTTCGCAATGTCGTAAACCTTTCTATCGGCAAATTCCTTTCTCTTACCGTCGTTCCAGTTTTGGATAGGACGATAGTAACCGGTGATACGGCTATAAACTTCGGTAGCCTTGCCACAAGTCGGGCATTCGTAAACTTCGCCTACGATATAACCGTGGTCTGCGCATACCGAGTAGGTCGGAGACATTGTGTAGTAAGGAAGTTTGAAGTTTTCTGCAATCTTTCTTACGAGATTTGCTGCAGACTTCCAGTCGGGTAATTTTTGACCCAAGAAAGCGTGGAATACCGTACCAGAAGTGTAAAGGGTTTGCAAATCGTCTTGAATTTCAAGAGCCGTAAAGATATCTTCGGTATAACCAACGGGTAAGTGAGAACTGTTGGTATAATAAGGTGTTTGATCGGTATCCGACGCCGTAATGATGTCGGGATAACGCTTTTTATCGTGTTTTGCAAGTCTGAACGAAGTGGATTCTGCAGGCGTTGCTTCAAGGTTATAAAGGTCGCCGTACATTTCTTGATAGTCGGAGAGTTTATTTCTCATGAAGTTCAATACGTCTTTAGTGAAACTTTGCGCTTCTTTGTTGGTAAGGTCTTTACCTATCCATTTAGCGTTAAGACACGCTTCGTTCATACCAACCAAGCCGATTGTTGAGAAG
>JAFTIK010000080.1 GCA_017456945.1 Clostridia bacterium | reverse complement strand
GAGGCAATTATTATCAACAACAACCCCGAAACCGTTTCAACCGACTACACGGTTAGCGATAAACTTTATTTCGAGCCTTTAACCCCCGAAGACGTTATGAACGTTATCGAGTTTGAAAATCCCAAGGGCGTAATAACTTCGCTCGGTGGCCAAACTGCAATCAACCTTGCAGAACCTATTATGGAAAGGGGCGCAACCCTTATCGGTACTGATTGCGAAGCAATTAACAACGCCGAAGATAGAGATGCGTTTGAAAAGATTATGAACAAACTCGGAATACCCCAACCCAAAGGTCAGGCGGTATTCAGCGTAGAAGAAGGGGTAAAGGTTGCAGAATCAATCGGTTATCCCGTACTCGTTCGTCCGTCCTACGTTTTAGGCGGTAGAGCAATGCAGATAGTAGGCAACGAACAAGCCCTCCGTCAATACTTGCAAACTGCAGTTGACATTAGCGAAGATCACCCCATACTCGTAGATAAATATATCGTAGGTAAAGAACTTGAAATCGACGCGGTTTGCGACGGTAAAGACGTATTTATTCCAGGCGTTATGGAACTTATCGAAAGAACGGGCGTACACTCTGGCGATAGTATAAGCGTATATCCCACCTTCTCGGTATCAGAAAAAGCAAAACAGACCATTATCGAATACGGCAAGAAATTAGGTCTTGGCATAGGCATAGTAGGTCTTTATAATATTCACTTCATAGTAGATAAGAACGAAGACGTTTACGTTATCGAAGTTAACCCAAGGTCTTCAAGAACAGTACCTTTCCTTTCTAAATCAACGGGGTACTCGCTCGCAGATATCGGTACGAGAGTAATTCTCGGAAAGAGCCTTAAAGAACAAGGCATAACTTGCACCTATCCCCAAGAAAAGAAACGTTGGTACGTTAAAGCGCCTGCTTTCTCGTTTAACAAACTCCGTGGGCTTGACGCGTATCTTTCGCCCGAAATGAAATCTACGGGTGAAGCAATCGGTTACGACGATAAACTTAACCGCGCGCTCTATAAAGCCCTTCAAGCGTCGGGTATGAGCGTTATGAACTACGGCACGCTCTTTGTGTCGGTTGCAGATAGCGATAAGCAAGAAGTGTTGCCCTTGGTAAGAAGATTTTATAATCTCGGCTTTAATATTGAAGCGACTATCGGCACGGCTAAGTTCCTTAAAGCAAACGGAATTAGAACTAGAATTAGAAAGAAGATAAGCGAAGACGCTAGCGAAGAAATAATCAATCTTATTCGTCGTGGTTTCGTTACCTACGTAATCAGCACGCGTGACGTTAATTCGCTCGGTCAAGAAAGCGACGGTTATCAAATAAGAAGGGCGGCGGTAGAAAACAACGTAACAATGTTCACCGCGCTCGATACGGTAAGAGTTCTTCTCGACGTATTAGAAGAAACCACGCTTTGCATATCTACTATCGACGCGTAAAGGTAGGAAATAGATTTGAAAAAAGGTATATTTAAGGTATTAACCAACGTAAAACTCACGGAAAACGTGTATAAAATGACGCTGTCTGGCGATACGAGCGCAATCGAACGCCCAGGTCAGTTCGTCAATATTCAAATAGACGGCTTATATCTTCGTCGCCCGATATCGGTTTGCGATTATCAAGACGGGGAACTTACCATTATCTATAAGGTAGTGGGCAAGGGTACTGAGCAGATGAGTAAATACACTCACGGCAAGGAATTAGATATCCTTACGGGGCTAGGCAACGGCTACTTTACCGATTTTTCGGGCGAAAAACCCCTTTTAATCGGTGGTGGCGTAGGCGTTCCACCCCTTTATAAGTTGGCTAAAGAACTTGTAAAAGAAGGCAAAAAACCCACGGTTATTATAGGTTTTAATACCCTTTCGGAAGTGTTCTATAAAGAAGCGTTTGAAAAACTCGGCGTAACCACGCTAGTTGCAACTGCAGACGGCAGTATGGGCGTAAAAGGTTTCGTTACCGACGCGGTAAAACTAGTTCCCGAATACACCTACGTTTACACTTGCGGTCCAGAACCTATGCTTAAAGCCGTTTACAACGCTACTACTACCGACGGCGAGTATTCGTTTGAAGAAAGAATGGGTTGTGGCTTTGGCGCTTGCATGGGTTGTACTTGCAAAACCAAGTACGGCAACAAGCGTATTTGTAAGGACGGCCCCGTACTAATCAAGGAGGAAATAATATGGTAGATACGAAAGTTTCTCTTTGTGGCGTAGCGCTAGATAACCCCGTAATCCCCGCAAGCGGAACGTTCGGGTTTGGCTACGAGTTTAGCGATATATACGATATAAACGTACTTGGTGGTATATCTATCAAGGGTACTACTAAAGACGCAAGGTTTGGTAACCCCACGCCAAGAATAGCAGAATGTTCTTCGGGGCTAATTAACTCGGTAGGTTTACAAAACCCGGGGATTGACACCGTTATCCAAAAGGAAATTCCAAGACTTCGCACGGTTTATAGAAAACCCATTATTGCAAACGTTTCGGGTTTCTCGGTAGAAGAATACGTTCATTGTTGCGAAAAACTTGATAAGGTTGATGACGTTGCTATTTTAGAAGTAAACATAAGTTGTCCTAACGTGCATAACGGGGGTATGAGTTTCTGCACTATGACTGAAAATGCAGAAGCGGTAACCAAGGCGGTAAAAGCCGTAACCACTAAATCCTTGTTCGTAAAACTCACGCCCAACGTAACGGATATAGTTTCTATCGCTAAGGCTTGCGAACAAGGTGGGGCAGACGGAATAAGTCTTATCAACACCGCGCAAGGTATGAGAATAGATTTGAACAAGAAAAAGACGATTATCGCCAACAAAATGGGTGGTTTTTCGGGCAGAGCAATTTTCCCGATTGCCCTTCGCATGGTTTACCAAGTGTACGAAGCGGTTAAACTACCGATAATGGGTATCGGTGGGGTAGCCACGGCAGAAGACGTAATTGAAATGATGCTTGCAGGTGCAACGGGCGTTCAAGTAGGGGCGGAAAATCTAGTTAACCCGTACGCTTGTAAAGATATAATAGATAATTTACCCGCCGTAATGAAAAAATATCGCATAGAAAAATTAACAGATATAATAGGAGGCGCGCATAATGGCTAAAGACGTTATGATTGCTTGCGACTTTAACAGCAAGGAACAGTTGTTTAACTTTTTGGATAAATTCCAAGATGAAAAGCCCTACCTTAAAGTGGGTATGGAACTTTTTTACGCAGGTGGTGCAGATATCGTAAAGGAAATCAAGAAAAGGGGACACAAAATCTTCTTGGATTTAAAACTTCACGATATTCCTAACACGGTAAAGAAAGCCATGAGCGTTTTATCTAACCTTGACGTAGATATGACCAACCTTCACGCAAGCGGTGGTTCTGTAATGATGAAATACGCTTTAGAAGGCTTAACCAAAGCAGACGGCACAAGACCTTTGCTTATAGGCGTAACCCAACTTACTTCAACCAGCCAAGAACTTATGACCGAAGAACTTCTTATAGATAAACCTATCGACGACGTAGTAATGAGTTACGCGCTAAACGCTAAAAACTCTGGGCTCGACGGGGTTGTTTGTTCACCGTTAGAAGTGCAAAAGGTTAAAAAGGCTTGTGGTAACGATTTTTACACGGTAACTCCAGGTATTCGTCTTGCAGGCGACGCGGTAGGCGACCAAAAACGCGTAACCACGCCGGCAATCGCAAGAGAACTCGGCTCTGATTATATCGTAGTAGGTCGTTCAATAACGGGGGCAGAAGACCCCGTAAAGGCGTATAGACAATGCGTTAAAGAATTTTTAGGATAAGGAGAAAAAGACAAATGGAAACTGCAAAGAAAGTAGCAGAAGGACTGTTAAAAATAAAGGCGGTATTTCTCCGCCCCGACCAACCTTTTACTTGGGCAAGTGGAATAAAGAGCCCTATTTACTGTGATAACAGACTTATTTTGACCGCACCCGAAGTTAGGAACTTGGTGGAAAACGCTATTGCAGAAACGGTTAAAAAGGAATACCCCCAAGCAGAAGCGCTTTTTGGAACGAGCACGGCAGGTATAGCGCACGCCGCTATCGCAGGTCATATTCTCGGTATGCCTATGGGCTACGTAAGGGGTAGCAGTAAAGACCACGGCAGAAACAACAAAATCGAAGGCAAACTCGAAGCGGGTACTAAGGTAGTAGTTATCGAAGACCTTATTTCTACTGGTGGCAGTTGTATAGACGTGGTTGACGCTCTTCGTGAAGCAGGCGCAGAAGTTTTGGGTATCGTAAGCATTTATACTTACGGAATGAAAAAAGGCTTGGAAAGACTTAAAGAAGCAAACGTTAAAAACGTAAGCCTTACCGATTTTGATACTACTGTAAAAGTAGCGGTAGAAACGGGCTACATCAAACCCGAAGACGAAGTAAGACTTAAAGCGTTCAGAGATAACCCGTCCGACGAAAGTTGGATAACTAAATAAAGGAGCGTAAGATGAGAAATCTTTTATCCATAACAGACTTTACGGTTCAGGAAATAGACGCGCTTATCTTAAAAGCGCAAGACATAATCAAAAACCCCGAAAAATATCAAGACAAATGTAAGTATAAAAAACTTGCAACCTTGTTTTTCGAGCCGTCAACTAGAACCCGTTTGAGTTTTGAATCTGCAATGCTCTCTTTGGGCGGTAGCGTTTTGGGTTTTTCAGACGCTAATAGCAGTTCGGCAAGCAAGGGTGAAAGCGTTGCAGATACCATTAGGGTAGTAAGTTGCTATTCTGATATTATAGCAATGCGCCACCCCAAAGAAGGCGCGCCCCTAGTAGCGTCAAAATATTCTTCCGTGCCCATTATCAACGCGGGTGACGGCGGGCATAACCACCCCACGCAAACCTTAACCGACCTTTTAACCATTAAAACGGAAAAGGGCGACCTTAACAATCTTACGGTTGGTTTCTGTGGCGACCTTAAGTTTGGTAGAACGGTTCACTCTCTAATACAAGAGCTCGCTCGTTATAAGGGTATTAAAATCGTTTTAATTAGCCCCAAAGAACTAGTTATTCCCGATTACGTTAAGAACGACGTTATGGATAAGAACGGCATGCAATACGTGGAAACTAGAAGTCTTGAAGAAGCAATGCCCGAACTCGACGTGCTTTATATGACCAGAGTTCAAAAGGAAAGATTTTTCAACGAAGAAGACTATATGCGCCTAAAAGATAGTTATATCTTGACAACGGAAAAACTTCAAACGGCAAAGAAAGACTTGTCTATTTTGCACCCGTTGCCCAGAGTTAACGAAATTGCAGTTGACGTAGACGACGATCCGAGAGCGCATTACTTTAAGCAGGTTGCCAACGGCAGATTCGTTCGTATGGCGCTTATCTTAAAACTTCTCGGCATAGAATAGGGGGTATAAAATGAAAGTAGACGCTATAAGAAACGGCATAGTTTTAGACCATATCGAAGCGGGAAAGGGTATGGAAATATATAACTTCCTTAAACTCGACGAACTAGATTGTCCTGTTGCGCTCATCAAAAACGCAGGCAGTAAAAAAATGGGCAAAAAGGATATTATCAAAATTGACGCCGATATAAAAATCGACTTGGAAATTTTGGGCTATATCGCGCCCAACGTAACTGTAAATATCATTAAAGACGGTGAAAAGGTAGATAAATTAAGACTTTCCCTTCCCGAAACGGTAAAAGAAGTTATCAAATGTAAAAACCCCAGATGTATAACTAGCGTAGAACAAGGTATAGAACACGAGTTCCGCTTGGTAGATAGAGAAAAGGGAATTTACCGTTCCATATATTGCGAAGCAAAAGCAAAATAAAAAGTAAAAAGATAGCCCGACTATTGTCGGGCTTAAATTTTTTTTAAAAACCTTATTGCTTTATTAAGGAAAGTGTGCTATAATGAAATTGCCAAACTAACTTAATATTTGCGAACGATAGGTGTAATTATTAAATAATATGTGTTACTACATCTCTTTTTGTCCACGATAGTACTACTAGTTTTGTTAAAATGCAGATTCTATTTGTGCTATT
>JAFTIK010000079.1 GCA_017456945.1 Clostridia bacterium | reverse complement strand
TTATTTTACACAATAAACGAAACAAGTATAACCTACAGGCTATACTTGTCGAATTTAAATCAATATTACGAAACACGTACAACCCTATAGGATATACGTGAGTCTCGTATTTTCAAACAAGCCAGACCTTTCGGTCAGGATGTTGACTTGCTCCACCGTTAGAACGGCGCTTACTACTCCCTCACGAGTAATTTAATTATACCATATATCAAGAATTTGTCAAGCAAATTAACTAATTTTATATTTTGTTAAAGAACGGCCTTCTTAATTGCCGAAAGAAGTTCTTGCGCTTTTGCCTTGCTATTTGATTCAGATGCTAAACGCAACAAAGGTTCCGTGCCTGAAAAACGGCAACAAACGTAACTTCCGTCGGTAAAATAGTATTTAACCCCGTCCGCATACCCAACTTTCTCTATTTCCATACCGTTGAAATCGGGGATAAACTTTTCCTCTATAAACTTCTTATGAATACGCGATTTATCTTCAGGCTTAAATCTAAAACTGCCTTCTGCGGTAAAGAATTCGCCGTACTTATCGGTAAGTTCCTTCCAAAACTCGCCAAGTGTTTTACCGATTTTAGCAACCATTTCCACGAAAAGCCCCGCGGCGTAAACCGAGTCCTTACCAAATATATGCCCCCTAACCGTAAGACCACCCGAAGATTCGCCACCTAAAACGGCGTCCGTTCTATCTAGCGTGGAAGAAATATGCTTAAACCCTACGGGTACTTCGTAACAAGTTTCACCAAAAGATTTTGCAACTGCATCTAACATTTGCGTAGTCATAAGATTTCTTACTACAGGGCCTTTCCACCCTTTGTACTCGTGCAAGTAATAATAGAGCATTACCAAAATCTTGTTTGCTTCTATAAACTCACCCGCGCCGTCTATAATTGCAAGCCTATCGCCGTCACCGTCAACTTCTATACCCAAATCGTAACCTTCGGTGGCTACTCTGTGGCGAAGTAAGGCAGACTGCTCGTACCCCGGCGCAGGCATATTTCCACCGAAATACCCGTCCTTATTAGAGTTCATAGTATCTACCGTACATCTTGCCGTATGCAACATAGTAAGCATAGGATGAGTTGCCGAACCGTGCATTGAGTCGAACAATATTCTTAGGTCGGCGTTTCTTATCGCTTGAACGTCTAACCTAGATAAAATAGAGTCGATAAAGTCGTTAAACGGCCCTTTAAGATAAGTTATAAGCCCGTCTTTAACAGCCTTTTCAAAAGGCGTAGTTTTTACGGTTGCTTTTTCAATTAGTTCTTCTATACGACGGGTAACTTCTACGGGCGCATCTCGACCTTCTTCGGTAAAGAATTTTATGCCGTTATAATCGGCGGGGTTGTGGCTTGCGGTAACTTCTACGCCGTAGTTTAGTTTATCGTGCTTTACGGTAAACATTACTAAGGGCGTAGGCGCAGACCTTGTCATAAACAAACTTTTAACCCCGTTTGCGCTAAACACTTCGGCAATCCACTTTGCAGAAGACGCCGATAAAAATCTACGGTCGTACCCTATCATAACGGGTAAATCCGTTTTCTTTTCTTCAATCATAAAGTCACACATTGCTTGCGCTACGAGTTGCACGTTTTCTTTAGTAAAGTCGTCGCCGATAACGGCGCGCCAACCACCCGTTCCAAATTTAATCATAATATCTCCTTTAACCCTGTCTAAATTGAGACTACATTATAAAATAAAAATTCTAATAAGTCAACGCTATATTAGATAATTTTAAAAACAAAAACTTAAAATAAAAACTAATTTACCAACTGAATTTTACTACCGCCACACCTATCTTTGGTAACTATTATCTGCTTATCAATTCTTTCTTTAAGTTCTCTTACGTGCGAAATAATACCAACTAAACGATTGCCATCTGTTAGCCCCGATAACGCCTTCATTGCTTGGTTTAATGAATCTTCGTCTAAAGACCCAAAACCTTCGTCAACGAACATGGTATCTAGTTTTATACCCCCAGACTGCGCTTGTATTTCATCTGAAAGCCCAAGCGCTAGCGCAAGAGACGCCTTGAAAGACTCTCCACCCGAAAGGGTTTTTACACTACGAGTACTGCCGTTATAATAGTCTATAACGTCTAAGTCTAGCCCGCTTTGACTACGGTTGTTTTCTGCGGTAATTCTTCGTTTTAGTTCGTACTGTCCGGAAGTCATAACCAAAAATCTAGTGTTTGCGCGACGAATAATTCTATCAAAATAAGTCGTTTGTACGTAAGTTTCAAGCATAACTCTTTCCTTACCGCTAATCGCGCCGTTAGCCGTATCTGAAAGGGCTTTAACCCAAGCAAGTTCGGTTTCGGTTTTTGAAAGGGCGGTAGAGCCCTGCTTTATCTTATTAAGCGCCGTTTGTAAAGCAGACTGCCTTATAACAACCCTTTCTTTCAAGTCTAAAAGTCGTGTTTTTTCTTGAGTGACAAGTTGTTTTTTCTGCTCTAAAGAAGATAAATCTAACGGGGTTACTAGCGCTCGTTTTTCAAGTTCTTGCTTTTTAGCCGTTAATCCTACTAGTTCGGTATTCGCTTGCCTTAAATTGTTATCCGCTCTAGTTATCTCGTTTTCAAGCGCGTTTTTCCTATCTTCAATTTGACGAACGGCTTTTACGGCTTGGTCTTTATAGCCGAACTCTAACTTGTCTTTAAGTTCTTTAACGGCTTGCTCTAAATGACCTTTGGTAACGTTGTTTGAAAGCAATTCTTCAGATAGATTGTTAAATTCCGTTTCAAGCGCTTGAATTTTTTGCCTTCTTAAAGGCAATTCTTTTTCCATTTCAGCTTTAATTTTAATCTTTTTATCTTCTTCAATTATCTTTTTGTCGAGTTCTTTAAGTTGACTTTCAAGCAAACTCTTTTGTTCGTGTAAGAACTCGATTGCTTTTTCAATTAAAACGCCACCGAAATTCTTGTCTAGTTCCTTTTGAACCCTATCGGAATTTTCCTTGATTTTTTCCACGTAATTCGCGCATTGCAAACTCTTTTCGTCGGCGTCTTTTCTAGCCTTTTCCATCATTTGTTTTTGCGCTTTAAGACTTTCTTGCGTTGGCGCGTTTTGCCCTTTCAACGCAGGGTTAGGGTGCTCTAAAGCCCCACAAACGGGGCATGGCGAGCCTTTAACGAGCGTGTTTGCCAAAATTCCCGCTTGTTCGTTCAAAAAGCAAGTTTCCATTTGGTCGTAAACGGATTTTTCCTTATCATAGTCGGCTTTAAGAACTATATATTCCTTTTGCCACCTTGCTAAATATTCTTTTGCTAATTCAATTTTATTAATGTCAGTTTCCAGCCCTAAAATCAACTCTAACTTGGCATTTAATTGCGCTTTTAACCCGTTTATTCTTTCAAATTCGGCGGTTGCCGTGGAAAAAGCATTATAGTCCTGCTCTAACCTTTCTAATTCTTTCTTTTGCCTTTCAACGCTCTTTTTAGCATTTTCTTTTTTATCTTCAAGCGTAGCGACCGTTTTTAGAATACTAAAAAGAGTTTTTTGCTTTTCTTCAAGTTGGTCGTATTTTTCTAGTTCAGCCTTTTTAGCGCCTATTTGCTCGGTTAAAACTTTAATTTCCGTTTGATTTTCAACTGCCTTTTCATAAACGGTTTTAAAACTAACTATTTTTTCTTCTAACAGTTTTATGCCTTGGCTGGTTTTTTCCAACTCGTTTTTTGCCAAAGCAATATCTTCAGCCTTTATTATTTCTGCGTTAATTTCTTCTAGTTGCTTTTCAACCGACTTTACTTTATTTGAAAATTCGTTCTCTCTTTCAATATCTTTTTTAACGAGAGTTTCAATAAGTTCAATACATTCTAAAATAGGCGTTTCGCCAGACTTTGCCCTTTGTACTTGAATATATAACGGGTCGTCGTCTTGACAATCAATACCTTCTATATACTGCGCTATACCTGCCTTTTGCGCCTTTCTTTTGCCTTCTAAAGCGAGATATATACCCTTTAATTCGTTTTGTAACCTATCGAACGGCTCGGTCTTAAAAATCTGACGGAAAATCTTTTTTCGCTCTTCTGTTGACGATAGCAAAAGTTTCAAAAAATCCCCTTGCGCTATCATTGCAATCTGCAAAAACTGCTTTCTATCAATGCCGACTATTTCCCTAACGGCGTTATCTACTTCAGTCTTTTTAACTACGACTTTGCCGTCTGGATAATGAAGTTCGGCGTTGGCTTTCTGCACGGTTACGCCTGCCCCGTGCACTTTTAAGCGCTCGTACTCGGGGTTGCGCTTTATTTTATAAACCTTATCTTTACACTCGAATACTAGTTCTACTTCTGTGGGCGTTTCGGGTTTTGCGTACTGCGAACGCAACATAACCGGCTCTCTATTTTGCCCACTCGCTTCGCCGTAAAGGGCAAAAGTAATAGCGTCGAAAATAGTAGTTTTACCTGCGCCAGTATCACCCGTAATCAAATAAAGCCCACTCTTTCCAAACTTATTTAAATTTATTTCTACGCGTTCAGCGTACGGCCCGAACGCCGACATTATAAGCGTTAACGGTCTCATAATTCTTCACCCCAAATCTTTTCTATAAGGTTTTGAACGAGCGCGTTTTGCTCGGCGCTCATTTTGTCGTTATTTTGCATACGGTAAAAGTCGCCGAACAGTTCTAACGGCGTTTTGTTTTCCACTTGACTTATAAACTCCACCCCACCTTTGGCTTGAGTTCGTTTATTGTCGTACCGTAACGCCGTAACGTTACGGTAAACCGTGCGAAGTTTAGCCATAACGTCGGGTATTTCTTCGTCGTCGGTTAAAGTAATATAAACGTAATCTTCTTTTAACGTAGTTCCTTCGTAAAAAGACTTTTGCATTAAATCTTGATACTTGCCTTTGATTTGCGTTAAATCCCTTAATGGCGTTAAGGGCGCAAGGCGAACGCTTATTTCCCCCTTTTTGCCCATTTCAACAATTGATATGGACTTTTGGTCTTGGGCTTCTGAAAGAGAGTATTTTAAGGGCGTTCCCGAATATCTTACGGTATCTTTAACACACTTTTGCGGGCGGTGAATATGCCCTAAAGCAACGTAATCGAAAGGGTCGAACACGCAAACGTCTACGTTATCAGTACCACCGACCGAAAGGTCTTCAGAATCCGTTCTAGAAGAGCCCGTAACGAACTGGTGGGTTATAAGTAGGTTACGCTCGTTCTCGTTAACTTTCATATTCTCTATAGCAACGCTAAGCGCTTTCGTATAACTATCTATCTCTTCGCCAAAATATCTTTTAACGTGCACGGGCTTAACGAAAGGCAACATATAAACGTTTAACGCGCCAAACTCGTCGTAAAGTGTTATAGGCTCTACCTTACCGACGTAAACCATAGAAATATAAATTCCACTCTTATCCATTAAGCGAGAGCCGAAAGAAAGGCGTTCTGGCGAATCGTGGTTACCACTTATTATAAATGTTTTAACACCCGTTTTAGATAGATTAACCAAAAACTCGTCGAACAAACTAACGGCTTCTGCAGACGGAACGGATTTATCGTAAACGTCACCTGCAATCAAAAGCCCGTCGGGTTTTTCTTCGGCGGTGATTTTTAGTATTTGATTAAGAATAAAACGCTGATCTTCAATAAGCGAATATTCATTTAAGCGCTTGCCCAAATGCAAGTCTGAAATATGCAAAAACTTCATTTTCTCTCCTAAAGTTTTTTGGTATTTTTATTATATAACCGATCGGGTGTTTTGTCAATACCTAAAAAGAAAAACCACTCTAGATAGAGTGGTTTAACAATTAATATTTAACGCTATACAATATATCGTCGTAGGTTGGGAAAGTGGTAAAATCTTTTCCAACATAAAGTTCCATCT
>JAFTIK010000078.1 GCA_017456945.1 Clostridia bacterium | reverse complement strand
GTTGATGAAAACGGCGTTTTACCAAAAACCAACGCCTTGAACGAATTTGAATACACCGAGTATTTTCAAGAGTTAAGAAAGGATTACGACGCGGTAATTCATATTTGTCTTTCAAGTGGTTTATCATCTTCTTGCGGTAACGCTTTTCGCGCGTCTGATAACGTGGAAAACGTTTTCGTAGTTGATAGTTTAAATCTTTCTACAGGTATAGGGCTTCTTGCAATCTATGCAAGGCAACTTGCAGATAAAGGCGTTTCGCCTAAGGAAATTCAATCGCTCGTTCAGGCTCGTACGGGTAAAGTTCAAGCAAGTTTTATAGTTGAAAGATTAGATTACCTTTATAAAGGCGGTAGATGTAACGCTTTGGCTCTTCTCGGCGCTAACGTTTTAAGAATTAGACCTAGAATAGTGGTTAAAGACGGTAAGATGGGCTCTGATAAAAAGTATCGTGGCAGTATGGATAGGGTTATAACCAAGTACTGTGCAGACGTTCTTTACGAATACCATACCCCCGATCTAGAAATGGCGTTTATTACTTATACAACGGCTACGCCCGAAATGGTTTCGGCTGCAAGGCAAGCGCTTATAGAAGCAGGGTTTAAGAATATTTACGAAACGCACGCTGGTTGCACTATCGCTAGCCATTGCGGCGCAAATACTCTCGGCATATTATATTTTAACGACGGAGAATAAACTAAAGGAGTATATATATGGAATTTATTAAAAATATCGGTTCTGCAGTCGGCGGACTTATCGGCGTTGATAACCCGTTGCTTATGGGGATTATTACGCTTGCTCTTGCGCTAGTTATCCTTTTGGCTATCGTAATCGGCGTTATAGTTGGCGTTTCTCACAAGAAAAAGGCCAAAGCAATAGCAAAGCAAAAAGCCGAAGAAGACCGTTTGTTGCAAGAAAAAATTCAAAAGGAACTTGAAGCAAAGGAAGAAGCAAGAAGACTTGCCCGGGAAAAAACTTTAAGAGAAGCGAAAGAACAAGAAGAAAAGCAAAGAATTGCTTTGGAACAAGCAGAAAAAGAAAAGCAAGAACAGGAAAAAGCCAAGGCAAAGAAACCTGCAACCAAAAAGCCTACGGCTAAAAAGACCGAGCCTAAAAAGGAAGAAAAGCCTGCTAAAAAACTTCTCGGTAAATGGATAGTTGAAATTAAAAGCGACAACGAATACGTTTCGTGCTTGCTCGCGTCTAACGGGGAAATTATGCTCGGTAGCGAAACTTATTCGACCGAAGAAGGCGCTCGTAACGGTATAGAAACCATAATTAAGGGTGTAGAAACGGGCAAATTCGTAATTTATCAAGATAAAAACAAAAATTATTATTATAAACTTAAATCGGCAGGCAACAGACTTCTTTGCGTAGGTGAATTTATAAGAGCGAAGATCAATGCCTTAAAGCAGTGGAATCCGTTAAGCGTATCGCCAAAGATTCGCCGGTAACCGAAGGGTTGGTTGAAGGTCATAAGTACGTAGAATATACCCCCGTTCAGTTAGACGAAGAAACGGTTAAAAAGGGGCTTAAAGGGAAGTGGAAGATAGAAACGCTTGCAAACGGGCATTTCTCTGCAAAACTTTACGCGTCTAACGGTCAACTTATGCTCGCAACCGAAGAAGTTTCGGTTAGAAAGAACGCTGAAAAGGCTATCGAATCCGTTACCAAGAACGCTAGCGTGGGTAACTTTATTATCGATAAAGACAAGTTCGGTAGATTCTACTACAAACTTCGTACCGCGCAGAAATCGGTAATCTGTATAGGTGAAGCGTACGAATCTTTAGATTCTTGCACTAGCGCAATCGAATCGGTTCGCCGTTTCGCTATGAACGCCGTAATCGTAGAAGACTAATAATTACGCCCGAATTTTTAGAAAGTTCGGGCGTTTTTTGTTTAATCGTTGCGATACGCGCGGTTTTGTGTTAAAATAGGGGTAAGGAGCAAGGTATGAATTACGATAAAATTATAGATATTGTATATCAAGCAAGTAAAATAATGTTTTCCAAACAACTTAAAGCCACGGTTAAAGACGGTAACCCCAACGATTTCGTTACGGTTGCCGATACGGCTATAAGCGATTTCGTTAAGGAAAAACTTAAAGAAGAATTCCCGTCGGTTGGTTTTGTTACCGAAGAAGAGCCCAAACACGCTTATTTGGATAAAACTTTTATATTAGACCCTATCGACGGAACTACCAACCTTATTTACGATTATAAAATGAGTTCGGTATCCTTGGCGTATCAAGAAAAGGGCGTGGTAAAGTTCGGGGTGGATTTTAACCCCTTTACTTACGAACTATTCTTTGGTGTAAAAGGTAAGGGCGCGTATCTTTACGTCGCTAAAGACGGGATTGAAGAATTGCTTAAAATAGGTGTGGAAAACTACAAGGAAAACAGGCTTAAAACGTCGGATAGACCTATCGCGCAATCTATTATAGAGTGTGGCTTAGTGGTGTCGGACAAAACTCAAGTGGAAGATTCGTTTGCGCGCGCTAAAAGGGTTTTTATTAACTGCTTGGATTTAAGAAGAACTTGCTCTACGGCGCTTGCTATTTGCTATATTGCAAGTGGTAGGTTAGACGGCTACTTTGAAAAGAAGATAAAGCCGTGGGATTACGCTGCTGGCATATTGATTTTAGAAGAGGCGGGCGGAAAGTCTTGCGACTGGGAAGGTAATCCGTTACCGTTAGATAGAAACGGTAGTATTCTTTGTTCAAACTCGGTGATAATAGACGATTTGAAAAAACTAGTAGTAGGTTAAACTAAAGGGAAAGGGAAAATGAGAGAGATAAAAAACACAACGGCGATTGCTTTGTCGGCAATACACGGTATAACTTTTACCGTATTCTTTATAGTAGATAGCGTGTTTAACGAATTTTTATATCCGTTTTTAGAAAGTATTATGCACAAGGCTCTTGCCATTGCAATTACGGCGGTTATAGCGGCAGTTCTATATTCTATAGTATTTTTCGTCGTAAAAACTATTTACGATTTAATTATTAAGCGTAAAGATAAACGGCTTTCAATTGACGGCGTGTGGTATCACGTTCATATCCCTTGCCATTTGGGAAAGGAAGATTATTCTTACAAGCAATTATCTTGCGGGGCTACCAACGTTTCTAGAAATCTTTACGATTTTACTTTCGTTGGCGATAACCGTAAGTATTCGGTATATAACGGCGAGATAGTCGTTCGTGACGAGAACGCTACCCACTGGTACACCAAGTCGATAAAGATGTCTGACGAAAACGACTTCGACTTAATTGAAATTTACGAAGCGAGAACGGCTGGTATTCCGCATAGGGAACTAGTTAGTTGCCCTTTCTGTAAAAGTTGTTTTGATGAGCCCGTAACTATTCAAGAAGCAGAACATTTCCGTCACGGAATACACAAAATAAGCATTATAACTACCGACCCTAAAAAGATTTATATGAGAGCAGAGTATTCCGATTGTTACCCGTCGTTTAAGAGTGGCGTGCTGTTATTCTATCGCACGGAAAAAGAACGCGACGACCGCATAAAAGAATTTTTTCTTAACGCAGAAATAAGTCGCGCAGAGCAAAAAGTTTAAAAGACGGTTAAAAATAGTTGACAAAGGGCTATAAAAAGTGTAATATATAAAGGCTTAAAGCAGAAGTGACCCTTCTCGCCGACGGTAGAAATCGTTCGGCTCAATACTTTTTCAACTACGGTTTAGTCCGTTTTTGGTGTGTATTTTAAGGGTTGCTTTTACTTGTAGAGCAACCCGTTTTTTATGGTATTCCACCGAAGTTTCGGTAAAAGGAAAATTTTATAGAGAGGTATATAACCATTAAAAAAGAACATCAGATTAACGCGGAGATAAGAGATAAAGAAGTTCGCCTTATCGGTGAAACTGGCGAACAACTCGGCATCGTATCTTCAAGAGAAGCGTTAAACATTGCAGAAGACGCAGGGCTTGATTTAGTCAAGATTTCCCCCAACGCAACCCCGCCCGTATGTAAGGTAATGAACTACGGCAAATATCTTTTTGAACTTGCAAAGAAAGCAAAGGAACAAAAGAAAAACCAAAAGGTTATTGAAATCAAAGAAGTTTGGCTTTCAATGACGATTGACGTGGGCGACCTTAACGTAAAGGCAAAGCAAGCGCAAAAATTCTTAAGCGCAGGCAACAAAGTCAAAGTGTCTATAAGAATGAGAGGGCGTCAGATGGCGCACGCAGAACTTGGGCTTGAAGTTATGAAAAGATTCTTTGAAATCGTCAAAGAATACGGTACTATGGAAAAGCAACCGCTTACGGAAGGTAGGAACATTTGGATGATGCTCGTACCCGTGAAGGCGTAAACTTATAAAAACAATAAACGGAGGACATTACAATGCCTAAAATGAAAACCAAAAGTGCGGCTAAAAAACGTTTCAGAACGACCGCAACGGGCAAAATTAAAAGAGCATGCTCGGGAAAGAACCACATTTTAACTAAGAAAGACAGAAAGAGAAAGAATAATCTCTGCCAAGGCGCATACGTTGACGCTACTCAGCAGAAGACCATTCAGACGCTCATTTACAATAAATAGTAGGAAGGAGGCAGAATTATGCGTATTAAAAGAGCTGTAAACGCTGTTAAAAAGCGTAGAAAAATATTAAAACTCGCTAAAGGTTACTTTGGCGGAAGAAGCAAAAGATATAGAGTAGCGCGTGAAGCCGTTATGAAAGCGGGTATGTACGCTTATATCGGTAGAAAGGCAAAGAAAAGAGATTTCCGTTCTCTTTGGATTGCAAGAATTAACGCTGCTGCAAGACTTAACGGTCTTTCTTACAGCAAGTTCATGTTCGGCTTGAAGAAAGCAGGCATTGAACTTAACAGAAAGGTTCTTGCAGAAATCGCTGTTAGCGACGCAACTGCATTCACCGCTCTTTGCGAAAAGGCAAAACAAGCGTAAATAAGTTTTTAAAGCCTACCGAATTTTTTCCGTAGGCTTTATTTCAACGTGATGATAACTTCTAAACAGAACTCTCTAATTAAAGAAATCCGTTCTCTTTCCGATAAAAAGTTTCGCGACGCGCTTAATTTGTACGTCGTAGAAGGCGTTAAAACGGTTAGAGAAGTAGTGTCGTTAAATCTACCCGTAAAGGTCGTTCTCGGCACGGAAAAGGGCTTGTCGGCTCTCGGCGAAGTCCCTTTTAAGGTGGAAGAATGCGACGAGCAGGTTTATAAATCGGTTAGCGCCGAAGTTACACCACAAGGCGTTCTAGCCGTGGTGGAAAAGCCTAGTAACCGTTTAACTAGCCCAACTTCAAGTTGTTTGTTTTTAGACGGGGTTTCAGACCCTTCTAACGTGGGGGCTATTCTAAGAACTGCCGTGGCGTCGGGGTATAAAGACGTTTATATGACGGACGATTCTGCCGACCCATTTTCGCCTAAATGCGTTCGTAGCAGTATGAGCGGTGTTTTTAGGGCGAATATAGTTCGTGGAAATAGAGAAGAACTGCTAGGCTTAATTGAATATCCGATAGTGGTTGCCGATATGAACGGCAAAAACGTGTTTAAGTCTGATATTCAAGGGGAATTCTGTTTGGTTATCGGAAACGAAGGGCGTGGCGTAAGCGACAAACTAAAAGCGCGCGCAGACGTTACGGTTAGTATTCCTATGCAAAACGGTATGGAAAGTCTTAACGCGGCGGTATCTGCGGGAAT
>JAFTIK010000077.1 GCA_017456945.1 Clostridia bacterium | reverse complement strand
CAACTCGCTAAACGCCTTCAAAATTTTTAGCCCTACGTCGCCACTCTTTTCGGGGTGAAACTGACAGCCGTCAACGTTATCTAACGCAACCACGGCAGTTAAGTCTTTGCCGTATTCGGAAGTTGCCACCACGTTAGGACAGTTAGCGCCGTAAAAAAAATGCACGAAATAAACGAAATCACCGTCTTTAATATACTTAAAAAGTTTGTTGTTTTTATCCTTAATATTAAGCGCGTTCCAACCTATGTGTGGAATTTTATAGTCCTTGGGAATAACGTCGCTAATCGGGCGAATATCGCCTTTAATAAGCCCTAAGCCCTTATGTTCGCCGTACTCGAAACTTCTTTCTAATAGCATTTGCATACCCAAACAGATACCGAGAAGTGGTTTTCCGCTTTTGGCTTGTTCTATAACCACGTCTGCAAGCCCAGAAGAAAAAAGTTTATTAGAAGCGTCGCCAAACGCGCCTACGCCTGGTAGAACGATTTTATCTGCCGAACGAATAACCTTTTCGTCACCCGTAACGACTGCATCTATACCCAAAGCGCCAAACGAACTTACGAGCGAGAATAAATTCCCAACACCGTAGTCAACTATTGCTATCATTATAAAACCCCTTTGGTTGACGGAACTTCGTCTTTAGCAGACGGGTCTATTGCTACCGCTTGTTTAAGACTTCTTGCAAGCGACTTGAATATGCCTTCTATAACGTGGTGAGAATTGCTACCAGAAAGTTGGCGAACGTGCAAAGTGCAATCTGCCGTGCGAACGAAAGCAAGCAAGAATTCTTCTGCAAGTTCGGTATCGAAATCGCCCACCTTGGTTGCGGGAATATTTATATCTTTAACGAAAAAACTTCTGCCAGAAATATCAACTGCCGTTAAGATAAGCGCTTCATCCATAGGTATTATAGCGTTACCGTAACGGATAATGCCCTTTTTATTGCCGAGCGCCTTGGAAAACGCTTGACCTAAACAGATGCCGATATCTTCGGTAGTGTGGTGATAATCCACTTGAACGTCACCCTTACACTTTACGTTAAGGTCAAAACGGCCGTGTTTGGAAAACAAGGTTAGCATGTGGTCTAAAAAGCCACAACCCGTATCTATTTTGCTCTTGCCCTTTCCGTCAAGGTTAATCTTTAAGGAAATCTCCGTTTCTGCCGTCGTTCTTTTAATTTCAGCAATTCTCATATTAATCCTCCAAAATATCTTCTATTGCGGTTATAAGCGCTTGCATTTCCGCCATAGAGCCAACCGTTATACGATTGTATTCTTTTATTTTTTCTTTAGTAAAATGGCGAACGAGAATACCTTTTTCTTTTAGTTTAAGATAAAGTTCTTCACCGCCGATTTTATCGCTCTTTGCAAAGATAAAGTTTGCTTTAGATTGTGTTAAAGTAAACCCTAATCTTTTAAGTTCTTTACTTGCGTATTCCCTATTCTCTATTACCGATTTTAAGTTATCTTTAAAATACTTATCGTCTTCAACCGAGCCTATGCCAGCCATAGCCGTTATACGGTTAACGTTATACGGGTTTGTGGAATACTTAATTGCGTTAAGGTCTGCTATAAGCGACGGGCTTGCCACCCCGTAACCTAGCCTTGCGCCTGCTAGCGAACGTGATTTAGAAAAAGTTCTGGTTACCAAAAGGTTATCGTACTTATCAATTAGCGGTATTGCCGTTTGACCACCGAAATCTACGTATGCTTCATCTATTACCACCACGTTGTTCGGGTTGTTTTTAACTATTTGTTCTATCTCGTTTAGGCTTAGCGCTATGCCCGTAGGCGCGTTGGGGTTTGCAATAAACACCGTGCCGTTAGCGTTAAAATAATCGGTTATATCAATAGTAAAATCGGATTTTAAGGGAATTTCTTTACCCGTTACGCCGTTTATCTCTGCGAACACCTTGTAAAACCCATAGGTAATATCTGGATAAACCGCGGGGATAGTTTTATCGCAAAACGCCATAAACGCAAAGTTCAATATTTCGTCTGACCCGTTTGTCGTAAGCACGCATTTATCGCTTATACCGTGATAGTCTGAAATTGCCTTGGTAAGCGCCTTGCTTTCGGGGTCGGAATAAAGGTAACACTTTTCCGTTTCGGCGCTAGCGTACTCTATCGCCTTGGGCGACGGCGGAAAGGGAGACTCGTTAGTATTGAGTTTTATATATTCCCTTTCTTTTGGTTGTTCACCCGGAACGTAAGGTACAAGCGAACTATATTTTTGACTGAAAAATTTACTCATTATTATCACCAAATCTTACGGTTGCGCTTTTTGCGTGCGCGGTAAGCCCTTCTTTCTCTGCAAAGTACGCCACGTCGTTAGCCACTTCTTTAAGCGCATTTTCGGTATAAAAGGTAAACTGCGTTTTCTTTACGAAATCATCTACCGACAAGGGGCTGGAAAATCTTGCCGTTCCACTAGTTGGTAAGGTGTGGTTTGCGCCCGATAAATAATCGCCGAGTGATTCGGGGCAATATCTGCCCATAAACACCGAGCCTGCGTTTTCGATTTTATCTAGATAATCAAACGGATTATCCACCATAAGTTCAAGGTGTTCGGGGGCGATTTGGTTTGCCACCTTTATTGCCGTAGTTAAGTCTTCAACCACGATTATCTTGCCGTTATCGTCAATAGAAGCCCTTGCGATTTGCTTTCTTGGTAATTTTTCTATTTGAATTTCAAGTTGCTTTGAAACTTTATTTGCAAGGTCAACGCTATCGGTAACCAGAACGGCGCTTGCCATTTTATCGTGTTCGGCTTGGGAAAGAAGGTCTGCGGCAACCACGGTTGCGTCACTTTTTCCGTCTGCAACAACCATTATTTCCGACGGGCCTGCTATCATATCGATTGAAACCAAACCGAAAACTTGTTTTTTTGCTTCTGCAACGAAGGCGTTGCCCGGTCCTACGATTTTATCT
>JAFTIK010000076.1 GCA_017456945.1 Clostridia bacterium | reverse complement strand
TCATTATAGCACCTCTAGTTTTTTATTATATAATAACACAAATTACCGTTTTTTGAAACTAAAACTGATAAAAACTATCAAAATCTTCCATAAAACAAAATAGGCCGAACGTCTTACCAACGGTAAAGAGGTTCAACCTATTAAGACTTGGTGCGGATAAAGGGACTTGAACCCCCACGGTCGCCCACTAGATCCTAAGTCTAGCGCGTCTGCCAATTCCGCCATATCCGCATTTCTATTATATTTTATTATTATTTATTAAAAAAGTCAAGCGACCAACTATCGTTAGTCGCTTTTTTTCCTATTTTCTTTTGTTAAATATCCCGTCGAATATAGTTCTGATCGGCGAAAAATACGGTTTGTCTTTATTTTTAAGGTTTTCTACTATATCTCTACCTTCAAAAATAATCGCCATAACCCCGTTCAAATGCTCGTTTATTTTTAACCAATCCTGTTCGGTGTGACACTTTTCCATCAAATCAATAAAAAACGAGTGATTGATTCTGTTTCTCTCAAAAGCAATTCTTGCCAAAACGTTTCTTTCTTCAACCGTTACGTGTTTGTTTTTGAACATTTTTTTATTACACTCAAAAAGCGAATCACTTTCTTTCTTGTTAAGTTGAACGTCATACTTTTTTAAGCAGTTTTTATACTCTAGCTCAAATTCTTGCGCGTTTTTAATAATTTTGCCTACCGCGCTAAAAACCCCTTCCCAGTCGTACGGCTTAACGTCAAAATTCTCAATTATCGGAACGCCCGCAATCTCCTTCATTTTTCAACTCCTTTTCAAAAAAACTCAACGGTTTTTGCAGAATTCCATCTATTTTTACAGTAGTGCTATTAAAAAACGGTGAAATCCTTACTTCTATATTTTCACCCGTATTACAAGTTAAATATAATGGCGACCATCTAAACAATGCTTTCGTTTCATCACACTTAACCCCTTTAACTTTAATATAAAAATTTATACAGCCCGCATAAACAAGTATTCTTTTACCATTATAAATATAAACTTTACACTTTCTATCGATAGCAGGTGCTAAAAGAATTATTCCACTTACTAAACAAAACATATATATACAGTACGCTGTTTCAGTAGTGCAAGAATAATCTATTATTTCGTAAGAATCAACCGTGGAATATATAAAACCATAACCATAACAATATCCATCATCTTCACTAAAAACATCAACTTCTTCTACGCTTATTAGTTTATAAGACGAATCGTAATAAGCAATAGTTATCGTTGCAGAGTAAACAGCCCTATCAAACTTAACTTTTATATCACCATCATCATATACTGTTTCATCAACCAGCTTCGGCTTAATCGCACTTGAAAAAATTGCGACAAGCACGGCTAACAATATTACTACTAAAAACAAAATTCTACCAACTAAAACTTTTTTCTTTTCTCTTTCCATATATTTCTCCTTAAAACAAAAAAAGTGCGCTCATTAAGAACGCACCTAAAAACGCGCTCTCAATGTTGCTACACATTTTATCCCGAAATTAAGGGAGAGCATACGCTTTTAACTATAGCATGCCCTAATTTCGGATTATTAAAAATGTGTAGCATAAATATTATATTATAGAAATATACAAAAAGTCAAGAAGATTTAATTTTCAATAAATATTATACAAATTTTATTTTTAGGCAAGGTAAGTTTGCCCTTTTTTATTTTGAGTTTTTTGCTAGTGCCGTCGGGGAATATTGCAACCGCTTTTTTGTTACCGAACTTAATTTCAACGGTAGCGTCGTCAAAAGAAATTCTATAAACGGCTAGCATGCTCTTTAGGCTATCTTTATTGATAAAACGCTTACAGAATACTTCTTTATTAGAACACGACATATCGTCTTCGTCGGCGAAAAGATACCCTTCTGCCCTATCGTTCATTATCTTTTTCATTTTGATAACTTCTTTTAAGACAGCCGAGCCTTCGGGGTCTGTTCTAAAAGTAGCGTCGCGCTCTAAATCGTAAACCCATAAATAACTGCCGTTGGTAAAATGATGCCCCATAAAAATTTCCCACTTTTTAGAAATCATTGCAGGGCGCAAGAAAAGGTTTTTACCGGGGTAAACCATATCTACGATACCGTGTTCTGGGAAAGTGTATCTATACACGTTGGGGTGGCCGTTTCTCATAACCGACATAAAATATTGATTGAGTTGCAACGTCATAATGCCACCGACCAAATCGCAAACGTGTTCGCCCATCATCATAAACGGCTCTTCGTGCTTACTATCGTATTCTTCACGGATAGATTTTGCTATCTGCAAGTTGCCTTCAGTAAAGTTATCGGGGGTGGCGTGGTTGTGCTTGGGATTAAAGCATAACGCTTGACCGACCGAGAACACGTCTAAATAAATACTATCTATACCGTAAACGTCAGACGCGCGCAATACTAGCCCCTTTAGCTGTTCTTGCCACTCTTTGCAAGAAGAACACATATTATATAAAATTATATCCTTAACGTTCCCCCAAAAGGACTGTTTATATCTGCCGTCTTCAAACATAACGGCCTTATCTTTAACCGTTTGGTCGTCTGCCGTGCCCCTATGCAAGTGGGCGTTCATATAGAAAGCGACGTGCACGCCCATTTCGTTGGCTTTCTTAATGCCTTCTGCAAGTTCTTCTTCCGTGCCGAGTTTGGGGTCGGCGGAATCTTCGGGGTAGCCCTTGTCAAACCCGTCTTTATGCCAACCTGCCAAAAGAAGATGTTTCAAACCCATTTCTTTGGCTTCTTTAGCAAGGCGTGGAATATCCGTATATTTATGCTCTATATTGCCGTTCTGATACATAAAATCGTAATGAGCAACCAAGCCTACGCTATCTTTCATCCACTTGGGGTAGCGATTTTCGTAAACTTCTATCTGTGGCAACCTAAACGCTCTGTAATGCCTTGCGCCTTCGTGCCAGTCGCCCGCATGAAAGAAAAGTTCGGTGTTTGGCGAACTATAGGTTTGCCCGTGTTTAAGGCTCATTTCGTAAGAGTAAGTAAAGGTAAGCCCAGGGCGTTTTTCACCCCTAGACCAAACGTCTATAATACAAGTGCTGTAATCGGTATTATGGCAACCGAAATAAACGCCCCCGTCCTTATCGTAAAGGTCCACCCACGACATACAAAGCCTACCGTTTGCATACTTGCCCGAATAACCGTTTGCGTTAAACTCGGCAAATCTCGGCTCTTTAGAAGACAAGGTGTCCATAGAAAATGTATATTTATACTCTTGCCAGCGTGACTGAATAGTTCTTATTTCCCTACCGAAAAAATTTACGGGGTTTTCTATTTTAACGCCCGTATCTCTCGGATAAATAAGGGTGTCGTCTGCGTAACTTTCGCCAAGCCATACGCCTGGGATAATAGGGAACTGAACTTCCCTTATCTTGCTATCTTCTTCTATATTATTGACCGTGATGTTTAAAGTAATGGTATCTCCGCTTAACTTTATCGTATAAAAAAGGTCTGCGGGAAGAATTTTCTCGCCATCCCACACCCCGTTATACTTAACGGTAGCGTCAATCTCATCCCCGTTAGTTTTGGTGGTAATATCTACGTGGTATTCGGTGCGGTTTGCAACGTCGTGAATAGGAATTCTTGTATAAACTTTATCGCCACCACTATTTTTAACTTTAAGGCGGAAAGGCTCGGCAACGTCGTCCATAAGATTTTTTATAAGGTTATCGTAGTTTCTGCAAGAATAAATTTCCAAAAACTCCCCCGTACGGGTATCTAAAACTATATGAACTTTGCCGTTATCTAAAATCAATTTATCCATTTTCATTTTTTTGCTCCTTTGCCTTTTTATTATACAATAATAAACTCCGTTTGTAAACGCTTAATTTAAATTTAAAAATGCAAAAAAAGAAAACGATAAAATATTCGTTTTCTTTTTTTACTCGTTTGCTTGCTGTTTTTTTCTCATTTTAATCCAGTTAATAAAGGAATAAAGGTCGTTGGCAAGAAACACCGCAAAACAAATTACCACGGTTAAATACGAAATACTTACCATACACGCCAAAACCCAAAGAACTATTAAAACCACGTCGTTCACGGCGTAGGCTAGCGCAAAATAAGGGCTTCGCTTTGCCGAAAAGCACACGGCTATAAAACTCGTTGTAACGGACACCGTGCTAGGAACAATGTTAGCCGTGCCAAAGTGTTTAAGAATAAAATAAAATGCTACGGTAACCACAACGAATAAAAGCAAAATAAAAACCACGGTTTTTTTAGTTACCTTGCTGATAGTAACCTGACTTTTTTGGTTTTTATACGGGTTTTTAAGCCAAGTTATAAGCGCTACCACCGCCATAGGTAAGGACATACAAACGTAGGTTAACATTTCCCCGTAATACCTAAACGAATAGGATATTACCCCGTAAACGGCTGCGAAAATTATCATTAATACCTGCCCAAACGGGTTGCCTTTTGCAATAAAGATTAAAGAGGTTACACCTAGTAAAGAGGCTATAAAGGTAAGATAATCCACCCTATCGAAAAGAATAAACGATAAAGTTATAAGGGTTACCGAAGAGCACCATAAAATTTTTTCTACGAGTGTAAAATATTTAAGTTTTTCAAGAAGTTTTTTCATACTCACCAAAAAAATAAGCACCCGAAAACGCATCTTCAAAGACCTAACGACACGCAAACGAATGCAAACCATTCACTACCCGGTGGCAGTTTTTTGATATTTCTAAAATATATTAACATAAGCGCCCAACTCTGTCAAGAAAATCTTGGCGTAAAATCTCTTTTTCTTGACTTTAATAGTTATATAGTATTATAATCATAATATAAAAACCTTAAAAAAGGAGAAAAAGATGAAAAAACTGTTAATTACAATTCTTTCGGTTTTACTTATGCTTTCGGCAGTAGGGCTTTTTGCTTGTAGCGAAGAAGACACGTACACCACAAAAGTAAACCAAAAAACATGGGAAACGCAAATAGAAAAAGGCGCAAACAACTTCTGGTACAACGATGGGCAAGGATTGTTCGACAATGGCGCGTACATAAATTTAAACAACGAAGTTTACAACAGTAAAGAAGTGGACGGCGAACTTAAATATTATAAAATAGACTCTGACGGTATAGAAACGGAAATTACCAAAAATCAATTTCTCGTTCCCGTAGATATCGTAGACGATATGTTCGGTTGGCTTAAAAACAACTACTCTGCCTTCACCTATAACGATAATTATAACTATATTTATTCTAACACCACGGGTCAGGCGGAAGTTCCCGAACTCGGCGTTTATTTCGTAGAAGCATACGTTCTTTTTAATAGCGGAAAACTCACGTCCGTTCTAATTGCCACCCTTCCCGTTGGCGCAGACCCCGCCACCGCCCCCGAACTTCCTAACCACCGTTTTGATAGATTCGGTAGCGTGCTTTTCGACTATTCGTTTGAAAAGAGATTTAACGAAATGTCTAACTACGTTGTGAAAATCAATTCGTCGGTAGAAAATATAGAAGTTAACTTTACCGAAGATAAGATTTTCGCCCACTATCCCAACAACCCAATAGGTAAACAAGAACAATACTGGCATAAAGATACTAGTGGCGAAAACCCCAAATATATCTATTACGTTAAAAATGCAAACGGCATTTACGATAAAGATATGACTAGAACGGAAGAACAATACAACGGCGTTCGTAAAGGTCTTTTCGATATGTTCGTTACGAATATGATTAACGCCGAAAATCTTGAAATTAAGAACGGCAAAATCGTTAACAAAGCAAATATTACCGCTAAATATTTTATGCCTAGCGTTGGCACTATGGATGCAACCTTTAAGAATATCGTTGCTACGCTAGACGAAACTTTAAGTTTTTCAAAACTCACCTATAAAATGACGCTTTCTATGGACGGTTATCAATCGTTAACCTACACGGTAACCATTACCGTAGGTAATGCAATCGTTAATCTTCCCACCGAATTCAACCTTCTCTGCCCCTACGTTGAAAGCGATATTACCGAAGGTTTGAATATTACCGCGGAAAACTACCATTATCAAGTTGCCGTAAGTGGCAATATGCCAGTAATAGTAGTGGTTGACGGTAACGACGTTTCTAAAAAACTCGGCACGGAATTAACTTCTATCGTTTATAAAAACAATAAATATTATAATTACGCGCCTAATACTTATCTAAAAGACGCAACTACTTATGATTATAACACGGGTAAAAATGGTCTTGGCGATAAAATAACTTGGGATAAAGAATATTACAAAGAAGTAGAAATTACTGAAAACGGCGAAATGCAAAGAAACGCTATTCGCGACCTTTACAAAACTTATATTCCTACTTTAACGGGTATGTTCTCGGAATTTAATTTTGATGGTGAAAAATTAATTGCCCCAAGTCTTACGATTGAAACCGTTACTTACACCAACTTTACAATCAGTTTTTACGCAGACAAAACGGTTAAAGAAATCTCTTACGTTTTAAACGCTGGCGAACCGAATATTCAAGAAATAAAGATTACTTTCGCATACTATACACGCCCTATCGATAAGCCTGAATATATAGTTTCTTATTACGGCGACGAGCCCAACGATATGAAAGCAAACGCCCCTACTGACACCTTCTCACTCACAGCGGATAATTTCGTTGGCTACTTCCACGAATTAGGTTGGCAAAGAAACTTTAAGATTGAAAAAGCAGGCAACTTGATAAAATACACCACTTACGAAGTTAAAGAAGTTGAGTCGGAAACTTATTACGAAAAGTTCTACGATTCTTATTATAAATATACTCTTAATAGTGGCGTATGGACAAGAAACACTTGCACCAAAGCCGAATACGACGAAATAGCAAACAAAATGTATACCGTAGTTTGCAATATTAACCCCACTTACGCTGCTTGTAAAGACGCAACTAAAACTTTCTGGGGTTGGCAATGTACGGGCAAGGTTGCGCAAACTTATTCCGTAACGGGAACTAGTTCAGAACTATTTATGTACGTTTTAGTTGTAAACGATAAAGTTGATAAGATTATAACAAGAGCAAGTCAAAACCGCCTTGAACACGAAATCAATTTCTATTACGGCGCGGCTGTAGTTAATCTTCCCACCGACTACGTTACCGAAAGTTAAATTATTTATACAAATAAAAAAGGCACTTTTTTAAGTGCCTTTTTTATTTGTTTTTTGGATATTTTTTCTTTTTTATATTTGCGTAAGGTATAACCGTATGTACGGGTTGCTCGGTGGCAATATCGGTAATGCGCTTTTTAAGTTCTTCTATAATAGCCGTTCTTTGCTCTTCAAGCGGTACGTTCGGATCGAAAACTACGGGCTTACCGAAAAAGGTGCTTTTAAGTTTTCTGCAAATATACATAGGCACGAACGAAAGGCATTTACCCGTTTTCTTATAGTAGAGTTTAGCCAAATCTACAAACCCTGGTTGAAACTCGTTTACTATATGATTATACGGCGTGTGGCACTCGGGGAAAACTACCAAATGCTTACCCGAGTTTAACGTTTCCACGCTCTTTTTAAATGTAAGAATAATTTTGTTGTCTTTATAAACGGGGATACCATCAACGTACTTTAACAAATACGGAAATATAGGCTTGGTAACTTGCGCCATTATTTTATAAAACCACGTTAAACGCTTAGACTTATAACGCCAAAAGTCGTTCATAGCGTATTCGGGGTAAAGATTTTTATCCGTAAGATCACCGCTATACCACATAGTTCTTGCAAACGGCAAGCGAAGTTCGCCCGTAAGCGGACCGTTTAACTGCGAGTGGTTACCCACTATCATACACGGCTCTTCGGGGATATTTTCTAGCCCGACCATTTTCATTTTTGGAAAGGTAATATCAAAATATTTGCGAACTACCCTAAAAATAAACCCCTTTTTTTGTTTTTTCATTTACTCACCTAGTATTTTGCTAAAAAGGGCTTTAATTAAGCCCTTTAAATTTCCTTCTTATAAAGACGACGGCGCTTGTGCTGACGAACGTCAAAAGTTTTCCACATTGCTTGAACTTCTGCGTTAGTTTCAAGTTCAGGCCCCGTTTCGCAATACTTAACCTTGTTTTCGATAAGCGCTTGCAACATAAAGTCTATCATAATCGCAGGCACGCCTTTGGACTGATGTTCGGGCGCTACCGCCACAAAGAACATTTCCAAGGTGTCGTTATACCCTTTCATTGCTTTAAGTAGCCTAAAAATACCGAACGGGAAAAGCCTGCCGTTAGACTTTTTAAGCGCCTTAGCAATCGACGGAACAAGCAAAGAAAACCCTACTATCTTGCCTTCTTTATCCTTAACCGTGCATACGTATTTCATACTTATCATAGGCACGTTATCGTCTATAACCTTCTTAATTACTTCGGGGGTTAACGGCACGGTTCCGTGTAGTTTAGAAAACGCCCTATCAACCACGTCGAACGCTTCAAACGCTTCTTTATAAAGCACCTTTCTATCCGTGTAGGTAACCAAGCGATAACCGTTGCGCTTTTGCAAGTATTCGCTTAATTTTCTCATTCTCTCGTCCGTCTTTTCAGGAACGGTCAAAAGATATTCCACCCAGTCGATTTCCTTTTCAAGCCCCAAGTTTTTCATATGCTCGATATAGTACGGGAAATTATAAAAGGTTATCGACATATTAAACTCGTCAAACCCGTCGATAAGCATACCTTCGTGGTCCATATCGTAAAACCCGATAGGTCCTGTTATCTCGGTGTATCCACGCTCTTTGCCCCACTCTACCACCTTGTTAAACAGGGCGGAAGACACTTCAAAATCGTCGATAAAATCAAAACGGGTGTATCTTATAGCGTTAGTTCCCCATTTCTTGTTTGCGGCGTGGTTGATAAGCCCGCCTATTCTGCCGACTATCTTGCCTTCTTTATACGCCAAGAAAAGCCTTGTTTCGCAAAAGGCGTAAGCAGGGTTGTCCTTACTGAAAGTCCCCAACTCGTCCACCATTAAAAAGGGAGCGTAAGCAGGCACTTTTTTGTAGAGTTTGTTTGGGAAATCCACCCATTTTTTAAGTTCTTTTTTCGTGTTGACTTCTTTAATAGTTATACTCATATTTATCCCTTGTAAACTTTCTTTTTCCTAAAATAAGTATATTACTTTATTTTAGATTTGTCAACAAAGTGGAATTTTTATCTTTTTTAATTCTATCATATAAAAATTAACCTAATATTAACTTTTAGTTAATTATACGTTAAAGCCGATATAAATATTAGCAGATTTTAATCTTTTCGAAAAATAAAAGCGCCCCGTTCACTTACAGCGAAACACGGCGCTTTTTTGTTTTAACCTAAAATATCTTTAATTATTTTTACACAGGCTTGCATATTCTCTAACATTTGGGTTGCAAGTTTAATTTGCGTTCTTGAGCGAACTAAATTATGTTCGGGGTATTCGGTAGCGTAGTAAATATCCCCTTCTAAATAGTCGGCTAAAAATCGCATGCCACATTCCATAGTCATTAGATACGCGCCGTACGGTAAAAGTTCTGCTTCTCTATCGGTAATAACGTCTTTTACGGCAGAGCAAAAACCTTTGGCGTAAGCGGTAAACATTTGCATATCAAACTCTACCTTGCTTAAATCCTTTTCGTCTTCTTCGGCGGTAGAAGAGCCCGTTCTAACTGCGTCGCCAAAATCGTAGATGAGTGAGCCCGGCATAACGGTATCAAGGTCGATTACAGCGCGTGGCGCTAGGGTTATAGCGTCTAATAATATATTGTTTAGTTTGGTATCGTTATGGGTAACCCTCGTTGGCAACCTATTAGCCTTTAAGTCTTCTACGGCAACCCCGTAGGTATCTTCTTTAGAAAGAATAAACTCTATTTCGTTCGCGCAAGTTTTGGCCCTACCCTTAACGTCTGCTTTTAGAGCCTTCTTAAAATCGTTAAAGCGTTTGGGGGTGTTGTGAAAATCTTTTATAGTTTCCACTAGCAAACTCGCGTCAAAGTCCTTTAGCCTTTGCGAGAACTCGCCAAACGCCTGCCCCGCCTTGCTAAAAGTTGATAGGTCGGGCGCTTTAACGAAAGCCACCGTGCCCGATATAAACTCGTAAACCCTGTAACAGTTTTCCGCCTGAAAATAGTATTCGCCACTTGTAGTGGGAATTACCGTAATGGTTTCCACCCCTTGCCCTTTAAGATGCTCGGTAACCTTTACGATATTATCCATAAGCCCTTTGGGGTCGGTAAAAGCAAGCGTGTTTATCTTTTGCAACAAATATTCGCTCTCGGTGGTCGTAACCTTAAAAGTAGTGTTAATATGCCCACCGCCAAAAGGTTTAGCGCTTATAATTTTTCCTTTAATCTTAAACTGCTCGGCTATCTTTATAACGTCATCCATTTTCTTTCTCTTTTTACCTTTTGATTGTATTATACCACTACTTAAAGGGTTTGTCCATTGATATTTTTACCTTTTATATGTATATTTGTGTTGAAAATAACAAAAATTTATGCTATAATGCTTTTTAAAGTGAGAACTTTCGTTCGCGCTTATCTTTATTTTTTAAGGAGAAAAATATGAAAAAGAAACTTTTAACACTAATTTTGGCTTTATGCCTTGCGCTACCGCTTGCGTTAGGTTTAGTAGGTTGCGATAGTGGCGACGATCACACTATGACGCAAGCAAAATGGGATGCTCGTTTTACCGAAGTTAATTTCTACGCAGAATGGGCAGCAGAAGATTCTGACAGAGACTTCCTTACCGTTACCGAAACTTCTTATCATAGATTTGGTGAAGGCGAATGTGGTTACGAAATTGTTGACGGCGAAAAAGTATATTACAAGTTCCAAGCAAATGGCGGTGATGAACAGCCATTAGACCCTTCCGAATATATCGACTACCTAACCCCTGGCGCAGAATTGATGACTTTCTTAAAAGGTCTTTACGCTAATTCTGAAAAATTAGATACGGACAATCGCGATATTCAAGCAAAATCTTACACGGGCGAAATTCCCACACCCGTAAGGGCGTTTGTTGAATCTCTTATCGGCAGAGAATACGAGTACCACTCCTTAGTAATTTTGTTAAACTACGAACAAATAGTTGGAATTTACTTCTTTGAAAGCCAGCCGATTTTCGATGAACACGGTTATTTTAATAGAGAAACTAGCGATCACGCTATATCTTTCCACGATTTTGGTTATTGTATAGAAAACGAAACTTTAATTGAAGCGCGTTTTTATAAAACTTTCGACGCAGCGTTTGAGAAACTTGCAGACTTTGAAAACGGCTCTACCTTTAAAGTAGTTGGCGGTAAAGGCGCAGACTATATGGAATACTATTTTAGCAAGAACGGTATGATAATGCTCACACCGAACGCAGTAGTACCAAACGTTGGCACGGATATCTGCACGGAAGCCATCTTCTATACGGATAACACTACATATACCTATTATAGAAAGACTAAAGAAGGCGTATGGAGTAGCCAAACTCTTAGCGAAAGCCAGTTTAAAGAAAGAAAAGCAAGCATATATGAAAACTACGGTGGTGCGCTTATTGAACAAGAAAACAAATACGGCTACGACAATGGAAAATACTGGGACGTACAAAACATTGGCGCTACTCTCGGTAGATACGAACAAGTAAGGGCGTACATAAACGAAGACAAAGAAATTACTAAAATAACTTGGAATTTCGTTTACAAGGCAGGCGTAACCTATAAATTCACCTTAACCGTTTGCGACTTTACTATTACCCCGCCTGCCGTATAAACATTATTTAAAATAATTGAACGCTCTGAAAATTCAGAGCGTTCTTTTTTCTTTTTAATCTAAAAGAATAAACAAACTATTGCAACCAGCCCTACTAAAAGCCCCAAAATTTGCTTTTTGGCAAGTTTTTCTTTGAAGAAAAGGAAAGATACAACAAGGCTAGCAATAAGCGGTACGCCGTTAACTATCGGAAAGAATATTGCCGAATCAATTTTGCCCGACAAGAAAAGATTTATAACGTTATTACCTGCGCCACTTACACCGCAAACCAACATAGCCACGATTAAAAGGTAAGGAATAACAGATTTTTTAGCCCCGTTATCTTCATCTTTTGGTATAGGATTTTTAACCCTAAGAATCAAGAACACCACGAAAGATGCAACTGCGTTGGTAACGAACGCCATAACCAAGAAAGACATAAGTTCTGCCTTAAAATTTGAACTTTGGTGTATCTTTTGCATAATGCCGATACTCGCAGATGAACAAAGCGCCAAAACGGAAAAGATAAACCAAACGAGATTAGCCTTTTTACCTTCTTTATTAGATAAATCTACTGCAAGCACGAAACAGCAAAGCATAAGAACTATGCCGACGATTTTGAAAACAGAAAGGGTTTCCTGCCAAAAGATAGCGCCCGATAGCGCCGTGATAGCCGTTGACATATTAACTATAACGTTAGTAAACCCGTAAGGCCCTTTCTTAAAAGCCAACGCCATAAACACGGAAAGCCCAACGTTAGCCACGCCGAACGCCATAGCAAGCAAGAGCGAGAAAATAGAAATTTTAATTGTAAAGCCGGCAACGATAAAGAGCGTAATCGCGCAAAACAACCCCATACCCGAATTATATAAAAACAAGTGAGTGTTGTTTTTGATTTTTCTCTTTACGTAAAAAGCGTTCATCGTGTATGCCGAAATAGCGCAAACCAACGTAACGACGAATAAAACACAAACGGGAATTAAAGTAAGATCCATAATAATCCTATATATTATTTATAATGTATTGCAAATCGTATTTATCAATATCGGTAAGCCCATCTATCTTAGAAATTCTTTCCACCTGTTTTTCAAAGTAAGAAATGTCGATTTTTCTAGGCTTGCCAAATAGTTTATTAGCGTTATCAAAATAGATTTTACGGCGAATATCGGGGTTTAAGCCTATGCCCTTGAACGGTTTGCCAACGTAATCGTGTTCGCTAGTAGTTTCAAACAATTGACGAACGAATCTCGGTCGACGCATAACTTTATGTTCCCAATTTTTTTCTTATTCTAACGGAAAGGCGTAGAAATCCGTACCGTAAATAATTCTGTCTTGATATTTATCGTAAAATTTCGACCAAGTATCCCAGTCGCTAGCCTGCATAAGCAATTGCTCTCCACCAGGGGTTAAATCGAACATAGTGTTTTCATATTCGTTAAGGTACTTTTCGGCATCTTTAACGTCGTAACACATAAAGCCGAAATGCGCCAAAGTAAGTTTGAGTTTGGGGAATTTTTTTAGTATTCCGTAAACTTCTTCGGTTAATTTTTCTTTTGTGGGATAAGTATGGTCACAAACTCTGCCCGTCTTAATAGCGTACTCGCTAGCCTTAGAAATATCCCAGTTTTCTTTTGGGTTAGCCACGTGCATAATTAAGGGCAACCCGTTCTCTTGGCAGAACTCGTAAAAATAATCGTAAACCTTGTCGTCTAACGGAATTTGGTTTAACTTTCTTAAAACGGGGTAGCCTTCTAACATCTTAAACCCGTCAAACCCAGCGCCTATATACTCTTCTGCTTGGCGCAAAAAATCTTTCTTATGGAAATCGGTGTAAACCAAATCCTTGGGGTGCTCTAACCCGCTAAACGCGTAGGCGTTGGGCGAAAAAGTCTTTTTTAAGAACAACCCTTTAATATTTTGAGTATAAAGCATTTCATACCCGTTTGCGTGTTCGTTAAAAGGAATACTTAAAAAATTATACTTAGCGCTACCCGCCATTTCAAACTCGCGCTTGAAAAGTTCTATAGTTTCATCAATAGGTATTTCAAATAAATAGTGTACGTGCGCATCAAAAATTTTTTCCATAATCAAGTTCTCCAAATAAGTTTTTTCTTGTATAACTATACAAGAACTAAAAGTTTTTGTCAATGAATAAAGCAAAAAAAGTAGTTAAAGTTTTTATCCCGTTCCCGAAAGTTTTCAGGAACGGGATAATTGCCTTTTTACTTAAAGTTTTTCAATAAAGAAAATTTTACTTACGCCTTAGCAATAACGGTCACTTTGGTTTGAACACCGAACTGTAAGTTACCACTAGCATCAACGCTCCAAACAGAAGTATTCCAACCGTTTGCAGTAGTTAAACCTGCGGTCGTAATAGCGTTAAGAGCGCCAGCCCCGTCGTTAGTGTAAAGCCAAGTAGCAGATACGGGAGCAGTAGATGCCGCATCATAACCTAACTTGTTGGTTGAGCCTATCGAATAAACGTTGCTAAAATCTAAAGAATCTGCTTTGTTGCAAAGCGCAAAACTGTTTGTGATATTAGCGTGCGTTTTATCGATAATAGTATTCTTAACAACTACGTTACCCGTAGCCGAATAGAACAAAGCATAATCTCTTGCAGGAGCGGACCAAGCGCAAGCAGACGATTTAACGTAACAATTTTCTATAGTAGAATTTGAAACGGTATAAAACAAACCATTGTTATAGTTGCTTCTTATTCCAGTTACTATAAAACCAAGATTTTTAATCGTTGCGTTTTCTAAACTTGCAATCTGTCCACCAGAAGAAATGTTGTTTATTACGTGTCCTTGTCCATCAAGAACACCAGAGAAAGTACCGCCGCCCATAGTTGTATAAGCCGACATATCCATATCTTTAGTTAATACTACGGTTCTACCCGCATATGCGCCAGTAGTATCTGCGAATATAGCGTTCAAAGTTGCTTCGTCGCTTACTTGAATAGCAGGCGCTTCGCCAGTAGCAACGGTTAAGTTGCCAAACTTAAGAACGTTTTCTTCGGTAATAGTCCAGCAAGCAAGATTCCAACCGTTTGCAGTAGTTAAGCCTGCCGTTTGAATAGCAGTTACAGCGTTTTTAGGAGTATCAATCATTGCAGTACCAGTACCAGAACCGTTGCCCTCATTATTTAAAAGTTTAGTAGTGTTACCGATAACGTATAAATTGCTATAGGTAAATTTTATGCTTGCACTATTAATATAGTTAAACAACGCATAAGTAATACAGTGAGTTTTATCAATTACAACGTTATTAAGAGCAACATCGCCCATAATGTCGCCAAACAACGCATAATCTTTAGTGCGACTATCAGAAGTTGCAACTGCTTTTATATAAACGTTTTCAAGAACAGCGCCTGTTGCATTACCAAACAGACCGTTTGCCCAACGGCTACTAATTTCTGTTACAATAAACGCTACGTTTTTAATAGTTGCGCCCTTTAAAGTAGCAACACCACTATCGTATTTAAGATTGCTTACAACTTTACCTTGCCCGTCAAGAACGCCAGCAAATTCGCCAGGAGCGGCAATTTTATATTCAGCCATATCGATATCTGCAGTTAAAAGAACAGTTCTGCCAGTATAAGCGCCTGTGGTATCGGTAAGAATAGCGTGCAAGGTTTCTGCATCGCTAACTTCTACGGGTTTAGCAGGACCACGAGCAACAACTATATCGTTATAGTAAAGAACGTTATCTTCATCTAAGGTCCAAATAGAAGTATCCCAACCGTTATCGGCAATAACGCCACCGTTTGCAATAATATCTGAAACAGCGCCCTTACCATCGTTTACGTAGAAGAACTCTTCTAAAGCAGTAGATCCATTTATCACAGACGTGCTACCGATAGAATAACCATTTTCTACAATAATGTTTGCAATACAAGTTGAGCTAAGCCCGTTTGCGCCATCTTGATGTTTTTTATCTAATATGGTGTTTTTGAAAGTAACGTCACCTTTAATTTCATTTGCAATAGCCATATCATACATCTTTGACACGTTACCGTTTGCAGCATTGATTTGCAAATAACAGTTATCAAAGGTCAATCCTTCTCCAGTTACAGTTGTAAACAAACCGTAGTTAGTCCAAGTACTAGTCATATCAACGTTAACCAAAGCAAGATTTTTGATAGTTGCCTTATTAATAACGTTTTCAAACAATTTTTGATTGATATCCAAGTTTTTAATTACGTGACCTTGACCGTCTAAAGTGCAGTAGAAGTCACCACTTGCTTGACAAGTAACTGCAACGCCGTTCATATCGATATCGCTAGTGATTTTAACGTAAGTATTCGGGAAACTGTTGATGTTTTCAACGAAATACTTAAAGTCTGCAGCAGAGCCGATAGTGATATCTGCAACGGGTGCTTTACCTTCATCAAAAGAAGCGCCAGACTTATCAACGGATGCAGAGATTTCCATATCCATTTCACTAACGTCTAACCCAGCGTTTACCTTTTCAACGAGAGCGTTGTACTGCGCGGTAGTGCTAACTTTGATAGGATAGTTTTCGCCACCCATAAAGTCGTACACTTTAAGAAGACTTGCAGCATCTACGCCTTCGGTAAGGATAGCCGTATTAACCAAGCCGTAAACGTTACGAACGGTATCGCCTTTGGTAGCGTATTCGTAAGTTTTAACGCCGTCGGTATCAGTTTCGATACAAGCAACCGCCGTGTAGTTAAGAGCAAGGTTTTCAGGTTTCATCTTGAATACGCAACCGTTTGCGTAATAGAGTTCCCCGTCCTTATAGAATTTAGAGTAATCATCTGCTTCTATAAGAATTTTTTGGCTCATGTTCATGTATTGTCCGTCAGTTTGAGAGTCAAAGAACACGCTGGGAGCAATGATGAAATACATTTTCACGTTGCTATTGTTCTTAACGTTGTTAAAGGTTTCTTCATCCATTTCCACTTTGAAACGCATACCCGTATCAAGCGTTTTAAGTTCAACGCCGTCAACCATCTTGAAAGACGATTGCACTTGAACGGGCGCTTCTGCGTTAACTTTCGTTAAGCCCGTTCCAAAAAGAACGAACGACGCAAGCGCGAACATAGTTAAAACTAATGTTAAAAACGTTTTAATTCTCTGTGTCATAATGATAGCCCTCCATCACCGTTAAAGTTCCAAGTTTCATCTTGCGCGTTAAAGTCGTTTTCCGAAACGCTCAAAACGTCAACTTGCGTTAAAGAAACTACTTGCACTTTAGGATATAAGTATTTTCTTTTGCCCATGTTTTTTACCTCCTTATTTTACCCACTTTTGTGGGGTTTTTCAATTTTTAGTTTAAGTTCCAGTTTTGGTCTTCGCCGTTAAAGTCGCTCTCGTCGTTGCCGAGCACCGAACTTACCTTTATTACCGTAACTTTACCGAAAGTAAGGTCGCCCTTATCGGTAATCTTCCAAATATCCGTATTCCAGCCGTTTGCGCTTGTTAAGCCTTTAAGGTTAATATCTGCAAGGGCGTTTACAGGGGTTTCAAATATTGCCGTGCCCGTTCCCGCGCCGTTAGTAGTCGTGTGAACCACCGTGGTAGTATTACCTATTGAATAAAGGTTATTGTAGATAACTTTATAACTAGAACTATTTAGGTAGTGAATTAAACAACCCGTTAAGTTTGCAGGAGCGGTTGAAGTTGAGTGTTGTTTATCAACTATAACGTTGTTCATTGTAACGTTGCCCATTAAATCGCCAAACAAAGCGTAATCTTTCCACGTGCTACCACCGTTGTTTGCTATTTTTAGATATACGTTGTTAAGTTCGGTTGCTACGCCGTTGCTAAACATACCGTTATTATAACTATTAGTAATTGAAGTTACTATAAAACCTATATTCTTAATAACAATATTGTTAGTGGTTGCAAGTTGAGCGCCGTAAGTGATATTTTCAACCACGAAACCTTGCCCGTCAAGCACACCGCTTATAACGCCGTTGCCCGAAACGGTATAGCCCGTCATATCGATATCCTTTCCTAAAACCACCCAAGCGCCGTCGTACACGCCGTTTTCGTTTTCAAGGTAAGCTTTCATAGTTTCGGCGTCGTTAATAACTAGTTTAGGATTGTTTATAACGGTTGCCGTGCCGAACTTCAACACGCCGTTAGAATAATTCCAAGCGCTTAAGTTATACCCCTGTTCTGCAGATAATCCTTCTTTATCCAACTTTTCACAAAGGACGGTAGGAAGAAGGAAAATTTCCTTATACTGCATGTAATTAGTAGGCATATAGGTTACTTTTGCAGTATTACCGATAGAGTAAGAGTTGTTGTTAACAAACCCACCACCTAGGTTGCCAAAATAACTTAAACGGAAAGCATGCGCGTGCGTTCTATCGATAACGCTATTATTAAGCACGATGCTTGAACCACCGTAAACGACTTGCACGAGCGCTACGTCGTAACTAGAGCCACCGCCAACCGAGTGGAAATATACGTTTTCAAACTTGGTTTCGCCAGAATCTATCTTGGTTTGGAAAATGAATTGCGCTTCGGTAGAAGTGTAGTTAGCATTTACAAAACCGATATTTCTAATGGTAGCCTTTTGAACGGTATTGAATAGATAGCCGTTTATATTAAGGTTTTTAATAACGTGCCCGCCACCGTCTAAAATACCGCTAAATATAGTGTTGAACGGGCTTGCCAAGCCTGCGCTTGCGCTTGCTGACTTGCTAGTAACGTATTTATTAGAGTAATCTCTATCCCCTAAAACTCTAGTGTAATCGTAGCCTGCAAAGTCCAAGTCTTTAGCAAGACCAACGCAGAGCCCCGTGTATTTAACTACGTCTCTAACGAATAACGCAAAACCATCACAATCTTCAATCATAACGTCTGCAAGAGTTATATTATAGTAATACTCTCTATCCGAAGTTTCTAGCGCAAGCACTGCGCTTGTGCTCTTAATTCTTTCGCCGTATTCGCCCGAGAAAGAAACTGCGTTTTCTACGGATGTGAACTCGGTGATTTCAAGAGTGTTAGCGTCGGTTAAAACCCTAACCTTTTGCACGTTCGGCTCAACCCCGTCTAAAGCAAAGAGTTGGCTTGCCCTATCTAACAAGAAGTTTTTACCCGTGTATTCAAACGGCTTTTTAACTTCTACCGTTAAGGGATTAGAAGTGTAAGTTTCGCCTTCTACGGTAAACTCTATATATACTTGGGCTTGACCTGCGGAAAGGGCTTTAACTTGCCCGTTTTCCACCGTTAATATCTGTTCGTCGGTGCTTACGTAGTTAATTTCGCCCACAAATTCCACACCTTCTACTTTAACGCTACTAGTAAGTAACGCCGTGTCGTAGTAGGTTACACCTTTAGAAGTAAATTCTTCGGTATAAAGAAGAGTTCTATCTATATTAGTCTTAATAAATACGTCTTTATTTACTTGTACGGGGATTATTTCAGTAAGCAACAAGTCGTTGGAATATTCCTTCCAAGTTGCCGTTACTTCAACTTCCGTTTTGCCGTAAGAAAGGGCGGTAATTAATCCTTCTTTAGTTACGCTAGCCACGCTTTCGTCGTAAATCTTAAAGGAATATTCAGCGTCGTAATACTTTCCGTCAAAGAACACTCTCGGCGCTAGTTTATACGAATCGTTAAGCAATAACGAAACGGTTTCTATACCGCTAAACGTAAGGGTAGGAATATTTTCCGAGCCGATAACCAAAACGTCGCAAGTAAGGGTGTTTTTGCCGATAGTTGCCGTTACCAAGGTGTTGCCCTTGTCAACGGCTTTAAGTTTACCCGTTTGGTCAACGGTAACTACGCTTGCGTTGCCCTATTTCCAAGAAACTTCCCCGTCTGGATTAAGCACGGAAAGTTGGAATTCTTCACCCATTTCAAGATACAAACTATCGTGGCTTAAAGTAGCCGTGGTAGGCGGTATCGTGGGCGCGGGTTTTTCTGCGCAAGCGACTGCGAACACCGAGCATAAAAGCAAGGTTATCGCAAGAATTATCATTGATAATTTTTTACCTAAATTCTTCATACTTGCACCCCCTATTTCTTCAATTCTTCAAGCAACGGGTCGATAAGACCAGGTTGACTGATACGGGTTAAGTTGCAGTAAACTATATCGTTATAAAGTTCTGCTTTAAGTTCGTTAAGTTGTTCGTTCGGCAATTTAGAAGAGTAAATCTTATAAAGCAAGTAGTTTACCCAAATTCTTTCTACCACGATAAATTCGTAAGTCTTTTCGTAAAGTTCGGGGCTAGCCGTCTTCATATATTCAATAGCGTCTAACGCCTTGTCCATATCGGAAAGCCATTCTTCTAACTTGTTCTTTTGCCAAATTCTTTCGTCGTACCACTTGGGGCTTCTGTTAATGTGCGAAGTAAGATACTCTTGCGGGTAGTTGGTTTCTGCAATACCGCTTATTACCCTATATTCGTCGAATATCTTTCTCATAAACGGGCTTGCTTCACGGTAAGTGCCGTTAAAGAAGTCGCTAATAAGCCCTGCGTAGTCGGCGTTAACGTCCCACGCGAGTTTTGCGTTGAGATAAATTTTAAGGTTACCCCAACCCGTTTGATTGCCAGCGTCGCTAGAGTTACCTAAATCGTAAATTCTAGTTGCGCCGTACTTACAATAAATTTGGTACCATTCTTGCATAGCGTCGAAAGTATCTAGCGGGGGCAAGAAGTTCCAGTAATCGTAACTGTACATATAACCCCAAATGGTAGATGCTACTGCGCCCCAGGACTTAATGTTATCGTAAGCAACCGTGTTCTTTTCGCTCTTTGTTGGGCTTTGCGTGTAGTTTGCCACCGTTAACGCAAGTTGGGGAATTACCTTTTCGTGACATATTACTTCGTTTGCAATAGGCGAGTAAGTGTTCGTTTTTGAATTAAAGGTTACGGGGGCTGCTTCTAGCGTTTGATATGCGTAGAACACCACGTAAACGTTCTTTTTATAAACGCTACCTTCGGTAGTTTCAAACCAGTCGTAAACGGCTTCTATTAAGTCGTTAAGGAAAACTATAACTTGACCGGTTTTGCCGTTGTAATCAACTTCTTTTTGCTTGCACGCATCACAAGTACACCACTTATAGTCGTCTGATAACGAGAAGTTGATGCAGTTGTTATCCGGCTGGTTAATAATGCAATCTTTTACGGTATTCACGCACTCGTTGATAAGCGCCTGATATTCGTCTGCATCACCCCTAGCCGTATAGCATAATTGAGTAGGATCTTCGCCAAGCATATACCAGTACGGGTGATAGTTTGCCGTGTCGTTAGGATTGTTAAACTTTTCCATAGGAACGAAATAGATAGAAGTATGCCCTGCCGCGCCGTTAACGATATAGTTACCGTCTTCGTAAAGCCCTAAACGGCTTTTCCATTCGGGTGCGGTCAAAGTGTCGTAACCACTAGTTCTATCCTTAAAACTCGGCACTTCTTTGATATCTATATTCTTAAAACCTACGTTAGCGACCTTGGTTTTAAGGTAATAGTTTTCCACGCCGAAACACTCGAACTCAACGAGCGCTTTCAAAAGATGATAAACGCCGAACACTACCCCGTCATCTACAGGGCTAACGATATAAACTGCGTCGCCAACCGTTTTAATGATATACCCGTTGGTATTCAATTCTTCTGCCGTGCAAGTAACGCCTGCGGTTACCGACAAGTTGGTTTTGCCGAGCGAAATATAAGTTTGGTCGCCCGTAGGCAATTGACTTTCTTTAACTACGTCTAACTCAACGCCCGTAGATTCTTTAAAGAATTTGTTGAATTCTGCCGTAGCAAACGACATTGTCGGGGTGGGATTATCGGGCGTTACTAATTGATATTCGCTTTGGCGATGGTAAAGGAAATATTTACCTTCAACTTCGGTAACGCCTTCCATTTTACCCGTTTGGACGGGCGGTTTAGAAGTAGTGGGTTGTTTAGCGCAAGCCGTTCCGCCTATCGCTAGTATAAGGGCTAGAACTAAAACTAAAATTTTATTAAAAACCTTTTTCATTTTTTATTCCCCCTTTACACGACTGTAATCTGATACGAAGCAATAGTTAAATTGTTATTCGTATCTAAAACGTAATAATATATTGTATATAAACCTGCTTTGTTTGCGTTGAACTTGTTCTTTTTAACGTTTTCAACTACCCCTTCAGGTGTATATACCATAACGGTGGTAGTGGTTTGGCTATCATCAAAGATTTTGGGCTTTGCCACGCTAACCGTATCGCCACGATTATAAACCTTTTTAGCGCTATCGGGAACGGTAACCACGGGGGCTGCCATATCCTTTACGGTAATAGAATAACTGTTATCGAATTTTTGGTCGTAACAATCGGCAAAGTAATATTCAATAAAGTATTCGCCGTATGAGGTAAGTTCGATAACGTACTCTCTTTCAAGGTCGGTAACGTCTTTAAGCAAAATGCCGTCAACACTAGTAACGTATTCGTCGTTAAACTTAACGCTGAACGAAGACGTTGGGTTGGGGTCGATAGCATCTACTACGTAAATGGGATAGAAGGTTGCTAAATCACCCTTTGCAAACAATCTGCTAGTTGCGCCCGTTTCGTAAACTAAAGGACGAGCAACGTCAAACTTAAAGTTTGAGAAGTATTGCTCCATAACCGTGCAAATACCAAACCCTGCCTTTTGATTTTCGGCAATGCCGTTCAACTCAAAATCCAACCAAGCCAAAGGCGTTCCGAACGACTTGGGCGTAACGCCGTAGCCACTCATATTTATTGTGAGAGCGTCGCCGTTTATCTTAAGGGTATCGGTAGAGTAATCGTAATTGAAAGTTACGAAGTTCGTAACGTTATCTAAAACGAAATTCCCTTTACCGTTAACCTTTATGGTTAAAGTACTATCAACTTTGGCAAAAGAAACCGCCGTTTTAACAGAAATATTAGTTGGGTCGGTAAGAACTACGCTAAGCGATTCAAAATTATTTAATTCGTCGATAAACGCAAAATTGATGCTGCATTGCGACAATAAAACGTCGTTAATATAACTTAACTTTGCCGTTTGCCCGTCGTAAGCCTTTTCAAAAATTACGTAGTCTTGGGTCTTGCCCGTTTCTGCGTTGCTAGTAAAGCCAACGCCGTTAAAGAACTTAGCCGAATCAACCTTACCCTGAATACCGTAAGCAGTATCTATAACGGGTAAATTATAAGTTTTAGCATCAGAGCCGTCTGCCGTAGTTGCCTTGTAAGTAAGGGTAACTACACTTTCCGCATCAACCGTATAAACGTTGGGGGTAAGTTTTTCTTCACCAGAAGAATCTTTAGCAAGCCACAATTCGGCGTTGATTTCTTTAAGTGAGCCCGTAGAATAATCGTAAGCGGTTAAAGTATCGAAAGTATAAGTGGAATTCTTAACTAAATATCTAGGAACGACCGGCTCGTTTACGAAAATCGGGCGGTTTTCCTTTTCTACCGTGATAACGTATTCGTCTGAAACCGTCTTAAAGAAGTCGGTAGCCGTATATTTAATAACGAATTCGCCCAAATCTAAAGGACGGAAAGTAAGTTCTTGATTATCTAAAAGGTAGTTAACCGACGGGTTGCTCTTTAAGGTTGCAGTTATCGTAACCTTGCTTGCGCCCGTAGCGTTTTCTATTTCAAAATCGGCAACTTTAACCGTGCTAGTAACCTTAACCGTTTCATCACGGTCTTGGGAAATCTTCACCTTGAAATCGTTCTCTTGGTTTAGACAAGTTATATCAACGCACTTAATACCCTTGTTGCCCATAGAGTCTATAGCAGAATAAACCAAAGTATATTCGCCTGCGCGGGTGGGCGTAAACTTGCCGTCAACTACGTTAACGAGCGATTTAGCCGAGCCGTAGTAGTTATAGTAAACCTTTACGTCGTGTTCAAGTTCCTTGTCGATACTATCGATTGCAGACGCGTTGAACAAGGGGTACGCTTGATTGAGATATGCGTTAGGCAAATTGCCTTCTTCAAATTCGCCGAAATCCACCGTGATATAAGGCGGTGTTTGGTCAACGAAGTTGAACTCTGTCAAGTCTGCGCCTGCAATATCTGCGATAAACACATTCGCAGAAGACGCTACCAAGCCGTTAAAGGTAATATCAACTACCGCTTCGCCCGTAGTAAAGCCTTTCCAAACGTTTTCGCCAACGACTGAAGCGTCGTCAAGGTCGGTAAGAAGATTAAACTTAGACCAACCGTATTGAACGTAGGCTTTCTTTTCAACATAATCTAATCTTACGAACTGGAAGTTATCGATAAAATCAACTTGACTCTTGCCGTACTGTTGAATATAGTTTTCACCCTTTTCGACTTCTCCCGTGTAAGAAACTGCGGACGGCAAACCACCGTATATATTAAACCAAGAGCCGTCTATTTGCTTCATAGAAGGATTGTTTTCGCCCTTATCGACGTAACTGTAAGAATACAAGAAACCCGTTCTTTCTTGACCGGTAGCGCAAGCCGTGGTGTAAAGATATTTCCATGTAACGCTCGGTTGCAACATACCGCAAGAGAAATAGAACTTAACTTGATTAGAAGTATCGTAAATATCGGTAAGGGTAACTACCATTTCTGAAAATTCGGGTACGCCTGCGTTCTGCGGGGTAATATAGAATTTAATAATATCGTCTTGAGCGGAAAGTTTGCTTAAATCTACCACTTTGTTGAACGAGAAAGTATCCCCCGTAACCATAGAAAGATTTATCCCCTTAACGGTATTAGGTAGATAAGAGTTCGTTCCGTAAGTCGCGCTAGACTTTTTGTCGTTAACCGAATAAAGTTCGCTCTTTGCGATAAAAGAAAGGCGCTTAGTTACCAACTTGTTGGCGATTTTAGCCTTGTACACTATTTGGTGTTTACCCGTTTTAGTAATTACGAAGGAATCGCAAGTTTTGCTAGTGCCGTCTGGCATAATTACCGATTTAACGGTAGGGTAATCGTCGTTTTCAAACGAAATGGTTTCGTCGGTAACGGTAACCCTATCGCCGACGACGTATTCTGAGTTATAGTCCGTTTGACTTAAAACGAAATTGCTTTCGCTAGCAAGCGAAGTTCTAACGCTCGATAATATAAATCCAACGAGCGACAATAAAAGAACGCCTGCCAAAATCAAAACGGGTAGGTTTTTTCTTTTAAAAATTCTCATTATTCTTTTACACCCCCTGCAGATAAGTTAGACATTAACTTATCCTTAAAAATTAAAAATAATATCAATACGGGAACGACTAACATCATACACCCCGCCATCTTTTTGGGAACTACGTTTAACCCCGTACTTGCAGCCGTATTAAAAGTTAAGTACCATACGCCGTAAGCAAGCGTCGGGTGGGTAGGCATATAAAGCAACGGCGTTTGATAATCGTTCCAGTAGGTTATGAAGAAAATCAAGAAAACCGTGCCGTAAACGTTCAATACCAAGGGCAAAATTACCTTAAACATTATGGTAAAGTTATCTGCCCCGTCGATCTGTGCCGCTTCGGAAAAAGAAGTGGGTACTTTTGCTAGAACGCCCGTATAAATTAAGAAATATATGGTTGTAAAGTTGAATTTCTGCAAATAAATTCCAAGGAAATTGTCGTACACGTTCAACGAGTGTAATAATGACATCATAGACGGTTGAGAGCCTACTATCGGCAAAATCATAGTTATAACTACTATGCCGTTTAATACCGCGTTGAATTTATACTTAAATCTTGACGCCGCGTAAGACACTATCAAGGGTATCGACGCAGACAAGAAAGCGCAAACGCCTACGTATAACAAGGTGTAAAGAATTTGCAAATCCATACCGATAAACAATTCTTCCGTACCCCTATTTACCTTGATATCAAAGTTGTTTAGAACGTCGGCGTAGTTTTGCCACTCTACTTTTTCGGGCAAGCCGAAAAAGTTTTTCTTTAATAAGAAGTCGCTATTGTGCTTTAACGAAGTAAGCAAGCCCCACGCGATAAGCGCGAACATTATTAAACTGTAAAGAACCAAAATTACCAACAAAATCAGTTGGAAAGGATTAAATTTCTTTTTCATACCACTAATCCTCCCTAGGTCCGAATTTGTTAAGTAAATATCTAGTAGCAAACACTACGGGCGCTAACATAAGCGTGAAAATTATGCCCATAGACGACAAGCCCGACAAGATATTTTTATCGTTGGGGTTAAGTTGCAGTTCGGTGTACATATAGTACCCTAAATTCTTTATTTCTGGCGAAACACCCACGTTCCCGTTGAAACTGAACAAGCCCATATCGGCGGTAAAGATAGCCGCCATACCAACCGTTATAAAGGTTATTGCCGTTGGGAAAACCGATGGTAAAGTAACGTACCACATTTCTCTAAAGAACCCTGCTCCGTCCATTTCCGCAGCTTCTACTACCGACTCGTTAATACCGCCCATAGCGCTTACGTACATCAATACTTGCGTGCCGAAACCTAGATAGATACTAAAGAATAGTATGGTGTAGAATTCTCTTGTGCCACTATCTAAAAGCCCTTTCATCTTAACGCTGAAAATTGCTTCGGAAAGGGATGGTAACGCCTTTTCTACGAAGTATTTGTAAATGATAATCAAAACTGCGCTTGATATTACTTGCGGTAGATATAAAACCACCTTAAACAAGCCGGATAACGGCGCTTTTTTGTAATCGTAATAAGCAAAGAAGAAGGCAAACGGCACGCCTATTAAAAGGGTAAACCCGTAGAAAATAAACGAGTTTTTGAACATAATTGCAAACTCTTTAGTGGTAAACAATTTTTCACAAGCCGTTTTGAAATTTTCAAAGCCTACGAAAGTGGTTTTCTTGCTAAATATATCGTATTTTTGGAACGCCAACAAAATAGAGTTAAAGTTAACGAACACATAGAAAATACAGAATTGTATAAGCGGTAACGCTACGAGACAGATATAAAATATCAAATCTCGTTTAGCGTCTATTCTTTTGGAACTATTCATAATTCCCCCAAGTAAATTAGTCTTTATTGTAATTTGCCCAGTCGCTTTGAGACATCTTCATACCTGTAAAGTAGTCTTTCGCGGTGTACATAAACTGTCCGTCTTTCTTTTTGGTAAATACTTCTCTCTGCGAATCGTAGGGCAAGCCGTCGAGCGTAGTATTAAAGTAAGAACTACCGTTGTAGTAACCAAAGGTTAATCTGTTAGCGATATAAGTCTTGCTAGGACCTACGGGCGCAAGGTATGAGCCTGCAGATTTTGACGCTCTGAAATAATCCCAACAACTTTGCGGATATTTATCCATATCATCATATTGAGTTTGGGTCAAATCGTAATCTGCATCTACGGGCATACCCGAAGTGGTAGTGGTAAGTTGTAATGACGCGTCTTCAAAACAGAACTTAACGAACTTGGTTGCTAGTTCTTCTTTCAAAGCGTCACCCTTAATATTGTTGTTAATGCAAAGGTAGGTGCTTAAACCGTCAACTACTACGGGCGCAGAGCCTTGGTTTTCGTTAACCGTGCCAAGTTCTTTTGCAGGTAAAGTCATAAAACGGAATTCCCTATTTCTTGCTTTATCTTTATAGTTATCAAGCCAAGTTTTGCGCGCAGTACCCGCTTCGTTGTACCAGTAGTTACCTTCAACGAGCATTGCTATATCCGTATAGGTAGTAGTAAAACTACTATTAAGGAAAATTTCTTGCGTGTCTAAGTTAGACATTGACTTGGAAATATCATCCATAAAATATTTGTCGTAATTTCTATACAAGCAGTTAAGGAATTTAAGAGCGTAATACTTGCCTGCAAGTTGCGACATAAGATAGCCGTTGTTCTTATCAATCTTGGTGGGCGTAATGACAGGTTCTTCGCCGTTCCAATCGGTAATAATGTCGGCAGTCTTGTCCCCACTATTAAAACTAAAGTTATAAGACAACTGTTCTTTACCAGCGTATTGAGCAAGTAACGCGTGGAAAATGTAAGTGAGATAGTGTTCGCTCATTCCGGTATAAATAATACCGTCGAAAGTCTTATACGCTATATAATCTAACAAGGCAAAAAATTCTTCGTAAGACGAAGGCAAACCGTCGTCGTAAGTATTGTATTTGCCGTCAGGACCGGGGGCTTTCTTGGTGTTGCCCGTGTAAACGAAACCCCTACCGTTATAGGTTTTGCCCGTGTAAGTGGAAATGGGGTTCATAATCATACCGTCTGCATCGGCAAAGAAGAAACCTTCGTTATCAAACATAGTAGCGTCGTAGGTAATACCCGTAAAACCACTAAACCAAGGCAACGAATAATATTTGCCGTCGTAACCCGTTAAATAACCGTTTTGTTCGGCGCTGAGTTTGCTTTGGATTGAACCGCTACCATCGTCAAGCGAATTGTCAACGATATCGGAAATATCGTAAAGCAAATCTTTACTCATAAAGTCAGCGTACCACATTGCTTCTACCCAGTGAACGCTATATTTAGAGTTTGCCAAGGTGTTGGGAAGCGCGTCGCCCTTGTTGTCATAAGATTTTTCTACGTGAACTTGAACGCCTTTCTTTTCCGTACCGGGTTCGAATTCCGTTTCGGCGTATTTAAGTTCAAACGCCTTTGCGAGTTCTTCTAACCAGTTGTAGCCTAAACCACTATCTCTGGTACAAACCCAAAGTTGCGACTTGGTGTGGTCAATGTTGTCCTTTTTCTTTGCGCAACCAGTTCCGACTGCTAAAACCGAGAACAACATAGCGACACACAATAATAACGAACAGATCTTTTTCATACTATTCCTCCAAAAAATTTTTTAGCGCACAAATAATATTATTTTTACTTAAAAACTTATTATTCGCGCCTACGCACGCCCGCGTGCGAAGACCTGAAAAAATAATAAAAATCCGTGCACTATAATATATCGATAAAATTATATCACTCAAAAAAGGCAATTACAATATCACGAGTTTTTGAAAAACTTATCAATAGTTTAGATATGCCCCATTTTTATTATTTACAACCAAAAAATTACCAAGCAAACCGAGAAATTTAAAAGATTTTAAATCTTTTTAAAAAACCTTTTACTAGCAGTTGAAAAGAAAAATATTTTGTGTTATATTATTAAAAAACAAAGGGGGTTTTGCTTATGGACGTTTTAATTTTTGCAGGGCAAAGCAATATGCAAGGCGAAGCCGAATCTCGCCCGATTATTCAGCCGATTAAAAACGCTTACGAATACTACCACAAAAGCAAAAAACTTATTCCGTTAAACCACCCTATCGGCGAATATATTTACGACGAAAACGGTGCGTTTCTTTTAGGGCAAGCAACCGACAAGAACGGCAGTTTAGTACCCGCTTTCTGCAAAGAATACCTAAAACTTACCCAAACGAACGGCGTAGTCGCCATTTCAACGGCTTGTGGAAACACAACTATTTCCGAGTGGCAAAAAGGCACTAAAAGATACGATATTGCTATAGAAAAAATAAAAAGCGGAATAGAAAAGGCAAAAGAACTAGGCGAAATAGGCAAGATTTATTTCGTTTGGTTTCAAGGGGAATCGGACGCATATAAACAGACCCCGCCTATCGTCTATTTCGAGTTGATGAACTACTTTAAAAACGACTTAAAGAAAGAGATATCTTTCGACAAATTCTGCATTATTAAAACCGGCTACTTTGCAAGCGTTTGCGAGTGGTGCAAAAAGGTTATAAAAAACAAACACGGTAGGCGCTTAAATATAGAAGAACTAAAAGCGCTTGATAACGGCATTATGTCTGCGCAAGAAGGGCTTATAGATAACGACCAAGATTTCGTTATGTTGTATAAGGGTTGCCCCACACTTTCGCTAAACAAAGAAAATATGAACCCCTTTGTTGACGGGCATTATAACGCCAAGACGCTAGACCTTGTCGGTCGAAAGGCGGCAAGGGCTCTCGCTAAACTTAATAAGGTGTAATATGGCTGTTTCTAAATACCATTTCAATAAAAATTTCGTAAATAATCCCATAAAATACGGAAACACCTATCTTATACAGATAGGCAGAATTTTCTTTGACCATAACACCATTTACGACACGCACACTCACGACGATTTCTTTGAACTTACTATCGTTACGGGTGGCGAAGGAACTATTTATGCCAACAATATACCCACCAAGGTAAAGGCTGGCGACGTGTTTTTGTCAGTACCTTTCGACACGCATAAAATTACTTCTTCTGCATCTAACCCTTTGGAATACGACTTTTTCGCTTTCCGTACTGAAGACGCTAAATTTCTTGAACCATTAAACGAGATTGCAGAAATTTGCAAGAAAACTAATACTAGAGTTTTTTCTGACGAAACCATAAACAGTTTAGTTGGCAACACCATTTTAGAGTTCGGCAAAGAAGACGAGTTTTCGCAGACTATTATAAACCACTTTTTTAACTCTATTATCATCTACTTAATAAGAAACTTTACCAAAAAGAATTCCTTTAAGTTGCCCGACAAAAAAGAAGGGGACGCCAAGGTTTTCTGTTATCAACTTTTACACTACATCGATACGCACATTTACACGCTTAAAACGCTAAACGAGTTGGCTTCTGTTACGGGGTATTCCTACTGCCACCTTTCCACCGTATTTAAAAACACTACTAAAAAGACTTTGGCAGACTATTTTAGATTGAAAAAGTTGGAAACGGCAAAGCAGTTAATACTAGAAGGCAAACTTAAAATTTCCAAGATTGCAGAAATTCTAAACTACGCCGACATCTATGCGTTTAGCAAGGCTTTCAAAGGCGCTTACGGCATTTCGCCAAGAGAATTTAAAAAACAGAATTTAGATAAATAAAAAAGTTCGAGAAAACTTCTCGAACTTTTTCTTTTATTTTAACTATTTAATTAAATTTTCGGTTTAATAAAACTAACTGCCTTTTCAATATCGTCCTTGGGATTTTCGCCCGTTTCCCTTTCGATAGTCAAGTACCCGTCGTAACCTATTTGCTTTAACGCATTTAAGTATCCGTTAAAATCTACGTCCCCTTCGCCTATCGGGGTTTCGATAAAGTAATCGGCAACGTTAAGCGCTTCTATACCGCCTTCTGCAAAGTGATTATAGATAATAAGTGGGTCGGTTTTTCTTAACATCTTGCCGTCTTTAAGGTGAGTGTGAACGATATAGTCTTTAAGCATATACACGGCTTCAATCGGGTCTTGCCCCGTAACCATAACGAAGTTTGCAGGGTCTAAATTAACGCCTACCCCACCCTTAGTATCTTTTAAAAACTGTAAGAGCGTGCTAGCCTTTTCTGGTCCGGTTTCTATCGCCATAGTAACCCCTTTTTCTTTAGCGTAAAGCCCGCACTCGGTAAGCGCGGAAAGCATTACCTTATACTTTTCCGTACTAGTATCCGAAGGGATAACGCCGATATGTGTGGTTACGGCTTTTGCGCCGAACTCTACCGCAAGGTCTATAATGCGCTTGGTCTTTTCCACCCGTTCGGGGTTGTCTTTTGCTATCTCGAACCCGTGTCCGCCCATATCCCCGCAGAGCGCGCTAACTTCTAGTCCGTTTTCTTTTAATATCTTTTTATATTCGTCTTTTTGCTCTGCCGTTAAACTTTCGGGGGAAAACTCGCCCGTCGTTGCGTAAATCTGCACGCCGTCAAGCCCCAAAGCCTTTGCAAAACCTAGGTTTTCCTTTAACGATTTTTTGAAACAATCGGTTATAACGCCAACCTTCATATTAACCACCTTAAATGTTTTTGGGTTTCATACCACCCTTGTCGTAAATCTCGCACACTAGCCTATGCGTCTTTAACGCTTCTTTTCCGCTGATGTCTAGTTCTTCTTCGCCTAGACACGCCCTATAGAACTGTTCTATCTGTCTTGCGTGTTGGAAACCCCAGTAATCTTTACCACCTTCATATTCCACGGTATTTTCGTCTTGATGCGCTTCTTGCACCCTGCCGTCGTGGAAGTAAACGTACGCGTCGTCGTAACCGAACACCACGTTTGCCTTTTCGCAACAAAGCCTAATTTCTATAGGCTCGTCAATGCCGTAGTTGTTCATACAATAAAAACTGTAAGTAACGCCGTTTTTGTACTTGATAAAACCTTCTGCAGTATCTTCCACCTTAACAATTTTATGCCCCCTATTCGCCATTGAACAGGAAACACTTTCTATCTCGCTATTTATCAACCAGTTGGTAAGGTCTATCGAGTGGATTGCTTGGTCTATTACAACCCCGCCACCTTCTTTATCCCAAGTGCCTTTCCAGTCGCTTTCTAGATAATAGTCGTCAGAACGACTCCAAGTAAGTATGGAACGAGCGGTGATTATCTTG